>JBDSEE010000171.1:0-56090 GCA_039920245.1 Ferruginibacter sp. | reverse complement strand
TTCGCCTGCTTTTGTGGGTATGGTGATGCCGTTTTGTAACAACAACAATGTTTCTTCCGATACCTGGTTTTGTACCATTACCAGGTAAGATCGCCGGTGCTGTTTCTTACCCGAGTACATGAGCCGGGTTATCTTTTTATTTGTAGTTAAAATAAGCAGACCTTCAGATTCATTGTCGAGCCGACCTATTGCATGTGTGCCTGGTGGAAAATTGAAATCAAGATCTCCCAGCAGTCCCACATCATCCGGACTAATGAACTGTGAAACCATATTCTGCGGCTTATTGATTATGAAATAACGATCCATTATGTAGAAACATTTTCTAAATGAAAGAAGCTGCCAGATGAGACAGCTTCTTTCAAATGCAATTTTTTTCAATTAATTTTTAACTGGTAAGAATGCGTATCTCTTTCCGAACTCCATCATTTGTGCAAAGAAACTTTGTGGGTATTCTATCGTTACATCCCTGATCGTATTCCCATCCATTTGTGCAATAAGTTTTGGTTGAATAAATCCCCTGTATGGCTTCACACCCAATTTAGAAAAACGCTGTAAAACTTCGTTGTGCAGCGCTGCATCTACTTTTACTCCGTAGGTTTCTACCAGGTTCTTACCGCCGTTAAAATCGCCTTCAGATTTTATTCTTTGTATCTCACGCAGCAACTGGCCAAATAAGACACGTAGCTTTTGGTAGTCGTTTATCTTCACATAAGTCTTACCATTTTGTTTTACCAATTCAACAACCTTATCTGCCTTTCCTTTTTCAAAAACCCATTTTGCATTTAGCTGCCTGTTACGCATATGAGCTTCTTCCAGTTGCTCCCCCGGCTTCAGCCTGGTAAGCTGTGTTATCAGGCCATTCATCATATAATTATCATATTCTGCCATGCCCACTTCAAGAGAAGGAGCGACACCTATATCCACTATTTTTTGATCCATAATATAATACAACGCCACAAGATCGGCCCTTGCTTCTTCCAGGCATGATGCATAATTCTTAAGCGTTATATCCGTTGTTGCCACACCAGGATTTATTTGGCCGGATGCATGTCCTATGCACTCGTGCATGTCTGTGTGAAGATCGGCAGATAAATTACCCCAGCGCTTCATACGCTGCTTCACCGTGTCATTGCTCACAAACTCATCCAGCATACCGCTTTTGGCATTGGCTACATTGTATGAATATATGATGTTGCTAAGGGATACGGATTTAGAGCCGTAATCTTTTCTTATCCACTCAGCATTGGGAAGGTTAATGCCGATGGGTGTGTTCGGCGCTGCATCACCAGCTTCGCTGATCACGGTTATTGCTTTAGCTGTAATGCCTTTTACATTTTTCTTTTTATGTTCCGGCATCAGCGGTGAATTATCCTCAAACCATTGTGCCTGATCGGCAATGGCTTTTATGCGTTTGGTTGCTTCCATATCCTTCAAAGAAACCACTGATTCAAAGCTTCCTTTTTTGCCAATAGGATCCAGGTAAACTTCGGTAAAACCATTTACTACATCAATACGACTGTTTATATCATGCACCCATGCAATAGCGTATTCATCGAATTTTTTCAGGTCGCCGGTTCTATAATATTCTACCAGCAGGCTCAATGCTTTTTTCTGTTCTACATTCTCTGCTACTGAAGCAGCCTTTTCCAGCCATCCTGCTATCTTCTCAATAGCTGCTGAATACATGCCACCGGACTTCCACACTTTTTCCACTACAGCGCCATTTTCTTTCACAAGCTTGCTGTTCAATCCCCATGAAGGCATACTATCGCCTTTTGGAAATTTAGCATAGAAATCTTCCACTTCTTTTTGTGTAACACCCTCGTAGAAATTTACAGAAGAAGCAGCCACATTATCAATGTTTGGCCGCTGGTCCACTACTTTAGATTCTAAATTGGGATCGTAGATAATAGGCTTGATACGGTTTAAGAAAGCTGCAACTGATTCGCCGCTTTCTTTTGGTAGGGTAGCAGTATCGCTGCTTTTTATTAATGATGAAAAATATTCAAAGGAGCATTCAGGAAGAAATTTTTCATTGCTGTAATGATGATGATTGCCATTGCTAAACCATACCCGGCCGCAATAGGTGGTAAACTTTTTCCAGTCTGCATTGCTGGTATCGCCATGATAAGATCCATAGCCGGTTTCAAGTGTTTTGCGTAGCAGAATACCATATTTACTTTTCTGATCGTAAATGATATCCCTGCCACACATGGCCGCTTCAAATAAATAATAAGACAGTTGTTTTTGCTGAAGGCTAAGGTTGTTGAAGCCGGGAACCTGGTAACGTAGTAGTTGCAGGTCCGCAAAAGATTCAGCTTCTACTACAAAGCTGCTGTCATAGCTGTCAGCAATGGGAGCCTTCGCAGTAGTATCTACTGTGTTTACGGCGCCTGAATCTTTGTTGTTGTTATTACAAGAAATACTAAATATTGTCAGCAATATATATGCTGTAAATAACCTTTTGATATTCTTCATAAATTAATAATTTGGGTGCTAAAAGTACAACTATCCAACTATTCGTTATCGTGATAAATCTTTTGCCGGTATTGTAATCAGGAAAAGAGAAATCAAATAATAACTTCATTGGCGGATTTTCACCATGTAAAGGACTATAGGGGAGCATTTACGAAAGCGACCGCCCATCAAGTATTATTCGTTATGATTTTTTAAAAGGTCTACTTTGTTAGTAAAACCTATTCGTTATGTTTTGTAAATTATCCAGTTGTATATTTTTATTGATCTCGTTGTCTGCTGCAGGCCAGCAGTTCAAGTATGATAAAGTATTATATAAAACGGTGACCCCCGATGAATTATGTGCAACCTTAGAAAAAAATAAAGGCTACCTTTTATTAGATGTACGTTCCAGTGGTGAGCACTATGATACTTCACAATTTACAGGCTTGAATATCGGCCACCTGAAAGGAGCAATGAATATTAATGTGCGGGAACTGGGGGGAAGACTGCCGGAGATAGCAACCTATAAGCATCAGCCCGTATTTGTTTATTGTTCTCATAGCCAGAGAAGCCGGAGGGCGAGTAAGATGCTTGCCGATAGCGGGTTCACAAATGTTTATAATATCAATGGCGGATTGACTGCGTTTTATTATACCAACGCAAAAGCCAATGGCTGCCTTCCTTCATTGATTGAAACAGCAGATAAGTACAAAATTATTTCAGCTTTTGACCTTTGCTCAAAACTGGTTGCAAATAGTAAAGACCTTTTCCTGCTGGATGTAAGAACAGATTCTGCCTTTAAACATATCAGTACCGATACCCAGGATAATGCTTACGGCCATATAAAGAATTCAGTGAATATTCCTTTGGCCCAACTGGCTAATAAGATCAGTGAGGTACCTAAAAATAAGGATATCATTGTAATAGATCTTGATGGATCCGATGCATCGAAGGCGGCTGCGCTGCTAAAAACAAGTGGTTATGAAAAAGTATCTATGCTTATTGAAGGTATCGATCGCCTGGTGAACACGGATGCTAATGACCTGCCTTGTAAAACCAGCTTGTATGTTTCAGCTGCACCCTATCCAATAATTAGTTCCAAGGAATTTGGAAGAATGGCAATAAAAAATAAGGATCTTGTATTGCTAGACATTAGGGATGCGGCAGCTTTTGCAAATACGCATAAGGATTTATTCCGCAATGTGGGGCACTTAAAAAATGCTGTAAATATTCCTGAAGCGGAAATTATCAATCGAATTACTGATTTAGAAAAGTATAAAAATACTGATCTAATAATCTATTCATTCGGTGGCGGCAGAGAAGCTTATGATGTTGCCAGCCAACTGGCAGCAAGGGGCTTTACCAAACTGAATGTGCTGGCTAATGGATTATTTGGCATCAGGTGGACGGCGGCTAATATAAAAGGGCAGGAATACTTAAATGACTTTGTAAAAGATGTACCGGAATTAAACCGGTAGCAATTGTAAACTCCCCGTTTAATAATTATCTTATTTCCGTTTCTTAAAATTATATTTAGGTAATAATTTGACTAAATAAAGTTAGAGATGCCTATTTATATGGATGTTCATATTGTACCCGGTGTAAAGGCCAGAAATGTTGCGGAAGCCCATCTTAAAGACCTGCAGCACCAGGAAGAGTTTGCATGCAATTGCATGACTTACTGGATAGATGAAGAAAGGGAGAGTATCTTTTGCCTGATAGAGGCTCCCGACAAAAAAGCGGTGGAAGAAATGCATGGCAAATCTCATGGGCTTATACCCGGTAAAATAATAGAAGTAAGTTCCAGCCTGGTAGAATCGTTTTTAGGACGTATCTACGATCCTTCTGAAGTTCAACTAACAGAGGATGGTCTGAAAGTTTTCAGCGATCCCTCCTTTAGGGTGTTGCTTGTAACTAAAACGACTGACCCGGTTTTGCTTCAACATACATACGGTGTTGAAACCGCTAACGAACTTTTACAACAGCAACATAGAATCATACGCAGGGTGTTGACCCAGCATGGTGGCAGGGAAGTGGAATGTGGAGGAACAGGTTTTGTGATTTCGTTTGCTTCAGCTGCTGATGCTGTGGCATGTGCATTGGAAATTCACAAGGACATTCCATCAACCCATTCAGATATTTCAGGACTTAGGATGGCAATCAATGCAGGGGAACCGGTAGGCAAAACAAACAGCCTTTTTGGGGATGCTACTCAACTTGCTGGATACCTTTGTGAAATTACCAGCTGCAACCAGGTTGCCATATCTTCTTCCGTTAAAGAACTTATTGCAAAAGATGCATTACAGCACAAGACAAATCATTTCTTCAGTCTCTCACCCGCTGATGAATCATCGCTGGAATTATTATTCAGTAAACTGGAGGAAAACTTCCAGGACAATGAATTTGATGTACCGGAATATTGCCAGGTGATGGCGATGAGTAACTCACAGTTATACAGGAAGTGCATGGCATTGACGGGCATTTCTCCCAATATTTTATTGAAAGATTTCCGGCTTAAAAAAGCAAAGGATCTTTTGAAGAAAAAACATTATACAATTTCCCAAATAACATTTGATTCAGGCTTCTCCAGTCCTTCATATTTTACCAAATGTTTTAAAAAGAAATATGACCTGCTTCCCATGGCATATATTGACCTGTTGCAGTGATATGTTTTGTGACCAAAGGTTATTTAGTTTGTGTGGACTCCTACAGATAAAAAATAATTATTTTAACAAGAGTTTCATCGGCCCACGATTAAATGTAATTGTATTCCTTTATCAAATGTTTTCATTTATTGTGATTATTAGTCAACACTTTTTCTCTGGTATAATTTTACCATCTATTGATTGAATAGTGCTATACCTTGTACCATCATTTGAATGAATTTTGATACTTGTTGGTATACGTGGCATATTAGCTTTGTATTATTAAATCATTAAAAAAAACATCATGAAAATTCTAGCAAAAAAAATTGCATTCATTACAACGTTGCTCATCGCTGGTTTTACAGGGATGGCACAAACTCAAAAAGTAAACACAACAAACAATTTAAAAACTTCAAATTCAACTGAAATGAAAACTTACGTTATTGAAAGAGAAATTCCCGGAGCCGGTAAATTTACTGCTGAACAATTAAAAGCTATTTCACAAACATCCTGTACGGTGCTTAAAGAAATGGGGCCAAAGATACAGTGGGATCATAGCTATGTAACCGGCGATAAAATTTATTGCGTGTACAAAGCCGAAAATATTGAGCTTGTGAGAGAGCATGCAAAAAAAGGAGGCTTTCCTGCCAATGCAGTAAATGAAGTAGCAACTATCATCAGCCCGGCAACAGCTGGGAATTAAATTTTAGAAAATTTAGTTTAGAAGTTTAGATAGTTTAGTTTGGCGGGAAGCACTATCAAGTTTAATCGATCATCCGGTGCATATATCTGCACCGGTTTTTTTATGTATGCGGTTCCTCTAAAACATACTGCTTCTTGCCTTTGAAAACAAAAAAGAAGCTGGAGAATTATTATCCTTTTTCTTTTTTTCTTAAAGTGATTGCGGCATTTTTATTCAGATCACCAGAGAACCTTATCTCCCGCCGTTGTTTGTCATAATTCAGGATCAGCAAGCCTGTGTTCGGCGGAATTCTTCCCAGCGTTTCTGCATACATTACCAGTTGAATAGAATCGCCCATGTCTGGCGTTAAATAAATTGTTTTGGTAAATGCCGTAGTTGATAATCCCTGGCGTGATACAATTGTTTTTCCATTCAGGATCACACTCACCGTATCGCCATCTACTTCTCCATTATCGTACAATGTGAATTGCAGACTATCGGACTCGATATATAACTGATCGATGGTTTCGATTTTTCTCTTTGCCAGGTCAATGACTGGCGCCACGGCAATATTCACTGGTGCAGGTCTTTTTGGAGCAGCAGTTGCAACTACCGGTGGTTTTGAAACTACCTGCACGGCAGGCTTAACTACTGCAGGAGTTGTTTTTGCTATGGTTTGCTTTACAACAGGCGAATTTATTTTAGCTACTGCTACCGGCTTTGCGGCACCGGTAGTTACTGGTTTTGGGGAAGTAGTAACAAGGGTGGGAGGCAATGATATTTTTTCAGTTGCGGAGGAAACGGATTCTTTTCTTGTTACAGTTACTATTCCAGGCAGTACCCGTTTTTGTTCGGCTTGTTTTGCAAGTACCGCTGTTACAGTCTGCCTTTTTAGAACTGCCACTTCCTCAGCGACGACGGCAATGGTATCGGTTACAGGAATATTTACCCGAGGAATAACCGGTTTTTCAACTATGGCAATGGCCGTAGAATCTTGTTTGACCGGGGGATTAAAATTAAAAGACAGCGTTTTTGTAAGATCCAATTCGTCCAGCTTTGCCATTAGTTTAGCATCTGCAGGGCTGTCTTTCTTTTCCAGGAAAACCAGCCCTCTTGCAGGCCGCAACTGCCTGGGCGCTTTGGTTGAAAAACTGCCTGTAAGCATGGGCTGCGAAGGATTGCCTGATAAAGAAAGCATATTAGTTTGTACTATTTTTTTGGGGGCATTGAGCGGAAAATTATTAAATACATTTTCATCATCTTCCACGATTATATTTTCCTTCTGCCATTTAACCTGTACTTTTTTCATGGATACGATCTCGGCACCGTTCACCATAAAAGTAGTATAAGAAAAGCCTGTTAATTTTCCATTTTGTTCTGTTATGGCAAGCTCGTAAGGCAATCTTTTTTCATCCGTGCTTATATATCCTTTCCAAAGACCAGTGATATCTTTCCCTGTGCCGGGATCGGTTTGTGCAAGCAAATTCAGAGGTAATAATAGAAGAAACAAAAATTTCATTGACTGTTTTTTTATCAAAAGGTAATGAACTTTTCATAAACAAAAATGAGTGCTATGCATTTTACATTTCCCGCATAAACACATTTCCAAATTCTATCATGCAATTATGTATTTTCATAAATAGTTCTTCCCTTGGATTTCCTGTAGGTATCGGCGGCAGACCAAGTGACAATGGTTTACCGGTGTTTTTGTTTTGAGGCATAACAATATTCTTTGCTCTAATAATCGTACTTATAGAAATCGCAAGACTCTTCATCACAAAGTAAGCGGCGCAATACCGGGTCTTTTAGAACATCTTTATAATTCATCCAATTCCGGCCCAGTTTTATAAGCTGGTAAACCAACCTGGTGCCCTGGCTATAATCCACCCAGCTATTGATATGGCCAGTATACAAAGGTTGAATGGGTTTTCCATTTAGGAGGTGCCAGCCATAAATGGCAACATGCCCTGGCTTGGAATTGTGAACTAATTTGTCGCTGATGACTATATCTTTTTTTATGCCGGCAATCAATCCCTGTGTTGCATGCCGACTGGCTTTTTGTTTTTTCCGCTGGCCTTCTATGATAAGATGATGCTGGTACATTGTAGGGCTGCTGTCCCTATATGCATACATAGGAATGGGCTCCAGTTTCTCCGTTGCCGCCTGGTAAATGTCATTAACCATTTTTTTTGTGGGCAGAAAGCAATCTAAGCTATCTGCAATTTTTTGTGCAGCCATTGGGCTAATATTTATCCTGGCCCAATCGTTATCGTTACCCACAGATAAATAATCTCTTGCTACAAAGAAAGTTGCATGGATATAATGATTCTTTGCTGAATCAAATGTCTGCACATTAACCGGGACAAATTTTTTAAGAAGATTGGGAATATTTCCTTTCAAGATCTCCGAAACAGCCAATGAATCTCTTTGCTGCCAGTTGTAACCTGCAGCTATTTTATAAAAACCAGATCCGGTGAGTGTTGATGAGCGAGCAGGGCTGTGGATTGTTTTTGTAGGAGCACATGAAGTAAATAAAAATACTTTCAGCCATACAATTGCAATCATCCATTTTTTAGTACAGCGCATTTTCCAAAGCTAACGTTATAAAGTCCTGGTGAGAAGCTATATACCTGTAATATATTGTTCCATCTGTTTTATGATGGTTTTCTGGTCTTCTATAATGAATTTTACAACATCACCGATAGATATGAGACCCAGAACTTCTTCATTTTCAACAACCGGTAAATGCCTGATATGGCGGTCCGTCATCAGCCGCATGCATTCATCAATAGTTGCGTCAGGGGAAATGGTCACCAGGTCAGCAGTCATCACCTCATCTATCCTGGTGTCTTTTGAGAACCTGCCTTTTAATGTCACCTTCCGGGCATAATCCCGTTCTGTGAAGATGCCCAATAACTTCTCATCTTCCATCACCAATACTGAGCTAATATTTTTTTCAACCATTAATTCCAGTGCGTTATAAACTAATGTACCCGGTGTGGTAGCATGAAGGACCGTTCCTTTTGATTTTAAAATACTGCTTATTGATCCCATATGGCGTATGTTATTTTTCTGGAGAGAATAAAGGTCTTTTAGCTAGAAAGATTTCTTCCCTAAATGTAATATTATTTTTACAACCTAAGGAGTAACTCTTTTTAATAATTGTGGCAACGTAAAGATTGCCTTGCTTTTTACTCCTGTAAAATAATAAACTCTTAAAATTATTTAGCGAAGATATTATTACACTTGCTTAAGCCATCCGCTAATACTCATTCTCTGTCTTTGGGAAATCATTACTTCATGCTCCATTTCATCAGCCTTAAAAAATACAGCAGTAGAAGCATGAGGCTGTATCTTCTGTGTGTGGTTATCATGATAAACGATCAACTGACCACCATCTTCTTCAAGCCAGTTTTCATTCAGGTAACAAATAAAAGAATATTTCCGGTTATTATCTGTTTTAAACTGGTCTTTATGCCTGCGGTAAAAGCTACCTTTTTCATAAACCGCATAATGAAATTCGTAATCGTTTATGCCGGTATAACATGTGTTGTTCAATCGGCTGATAAAGTCTTCGGCAAGCTGCAGGAATTCCCGTTCATATTTATTCTCATGGCTTTTATCCATCCAGTAGATCTTATCAGAACGCATTTTTTGATCTGCATCTTTATGTTCATCATTGCCTATACCAGAGTTGATCATGAGATTATCTTCCTTCAATTGATGAATATGTTTGTACAGACCTTTTGTGAGTTCCTTGTTTAAAAAATCTTTTGTAATTCCTATATTGTCCTGTAAATAACTGTCTATGAGTAAATCAATCTTTTCCTGCATGCACCTGATTAAGCCGGGCAAGGTAATCTTATTGGCGCCGATGCCTGTTTTATACTTTTTTTAAACGCTGTAATCAAAATAAAAAAAATACCCGGAATAGTACAAGCGGTTAAGTCCATTCAGCTTTATAAGTTTTCTTTGCCTTATAAATTTATTTATGAAAAATTTTCTAACAAACAAATGCTTTATAACGGCTGCATTTTTATTAATGACAAACGTATTGCCTGCACAAAATAATTATAAGTACAGTGTCGATCTTACTAAAGTGGACAATGACCAGCTAACAGTAAAACTGGTAACCCCGGTGATCGGCCAAAACGAGATCCATTTTTACCTGCCTAAAATTGTTCCGGGTACTTACATGAATAGTAATTACGGAAAGTATGTACATGACCTTCAGGCATTCGATAAAAGCGGGAAGCCATTGCCGGTGAGTAAATATGGTGACAATGGATGGACCATCAGGAATGCAAATAAATTGTACAGCCTTGTTTATAAAGTTGAAGATACCTGGGACTCAGATATAAAAAATAGGGTTTACTCTATGTGCGGAACAAATATTGAAGCAGGTAAAAACTTCGTGCTGAATACGCCCGGCGTTTTTGGATATTTTGAGGGAATGAAAAAAAATAAGTTTCAATTATCCTTTTTAAAGCCAACAGGTTTTTATGCTGCTACAGGACTGAAACCTGTAACCAGTAATGCTTCTATAGATGTGTTCAATTGTGACAATGCGGATCATTTGTACGACTCACCCATCATGTACAGCCTGCCCGATACGGCTAGTGTAAAAGTTGGTAATTCGGATGTGCTGGTGGCAGTGTATTCACCACGAAAAATGGCAACGGCAAAATTTATCGCTTCTAACCTTCGCCGCTTATTGCTTGGGGCCAAAGATTACCTGGGTGGTAAACTTCCCGTGGACAAATATGCTTTCATATTTTATTTTAATGGGGAACAGAAAAAAATGGAAGAGTCCGGTGCGTGGGAACATGCTTATTCATCTTTTTATAGCCTGGATGAAGAACCGGAAAAAGAATCTATTGCGCATTGGGTAGATATTTCGGCGCATGAATTTTTTCATATTGTAACGCCGCTGACGATAAGCTCCAGGGAAGTGAAAGAATTTAATTTTAACGAAACTAACCTGAGTAAGCACTTATGGCTTTATGAAGGAAGTACAGAATATTATTCACAGAATATGCAGGCATGGGCGGGCATAAAAACCCCCGAAGCGTTCCTGGAAAGTCTTTCACAAAAAATAAATTACAGCCGGTCTTATATGAACGACTCGCTTTCATTTACAAAAATGAGCAAAGGTGCGGCAGATAAATATGCAGACCAGTATGGGAATGTTTATATGAAGGGCGCCCTGATATCTGCCTGTGTGGATTTGCAATTGCTGAAATTATCAAATGCCCAGTATGGGTTGCGGCAGTTAAAACATGATCTTGGAATAAAGTACGGCAAGGATAGGTATTTTGAAGACGATTCATTATTCAATGAGATAGCAGCATTGAGTTATCCGGAGATAAGAGCCTTCTTTAATGATTATGTAGAAGGCGGAACGCCCATTCCCTATGAAAAATATTTTGCAATGGCGGGTGTTAGTTATGTACCAAAAGAGACTTATAAAGATTTCTCCTTGGGTGGTTTGCAGCTTAAACCCAATGATGAAGGGAATGTAAAAATTGGTATAAAGGATATGAATGATTTTGGTAGAAAGCTTGGTTACCAGGAAAGCGATGAAATGATAAGTATAAATGACTCGATGGTAAACAACAACAACATCGATAGAAGAATAAAGGAATTATTCAGCCATGCTATGGAAGGAGATATACTCACTGTGAAAGTAAAACGAAAGAACGCTGCCGCTGAATTGGAAATGAAAATACTTTCTGCACCTATTGCAAAAGTAGATAAACAACGCCTGCATGTGCTACGGTTTATGGAGAATCCTACAGCAGAACAGTTACGCATAAGAAATGCCTGGTTGAATAACCATACGGCAACTTTCAAAACAGAAGCAGTTGCTGCAGATGTGAACAGCCTGGATGGAATAACCAAAGCTTTATATGATGTTATTTCCGGGCCTGCAGGCCCAAGGGACTGGAACCGGTTCAGGAGCTTGTTTCACCCGGAAGCTTACATGGGTGCAGTGACAGAGAAAGGAGAGTTTAGAAAGTTTTCGCCGGCACAATACATACAAGGAAATGCGCCCTTTTTTATGCAACATGCTTTTTATGAAAAGGAAATTGGTCGTAAAGTAAATGAGTTTGGAAATATTGCACAGGTATTTACCGCTTATGAATACGAAGCAGCCTTAACGCCGCCAGAACATAAGAAAGGCATCAACAGTGTTGAACTCATAAAAGAAAATGGCCGATGGTACATCATGAGTATTAGCTGGGATGAAGAGCGGACAGGGCAGCAGATACCTGCCATTTATTTAAAACAGTAACAATTATAAGGAGTAAAAAATATTTTCTAAATTTATAAACAAACCCCGCTGATATTCTGAAGCGGGGCTTTTAGTTTCCATAGCAATTACAAGCATTTGATTTTATAGGTCTTCACTTCCTTTTATTATTTACCCAGAGCTATGATTTTTAAATAACCTTTGCAAGAGCAATAAATACAATGTATGGGCGATAATTTTTTTGTTTACCTGCAACAAATGGAAATGATGGCTTTTTTTTCGGGGTACCCGCTTGTATATTTTTTTATACAAGCTTTTATTAAGCCCACTGTGAAGAACAATATTATTGCCAGCATACCTTCTTTATTATCTTTTGGATATGCACTAGCAGGCACAGCATACTTAGGTTTTAAAATAAAAAACCTTTACCCAAATTATGCAATCCAGTACATGCAGGATAGCGTTCAACTGCCATTTTTATTTACGTGGGCCTTGCTCTCATTGCTTTTTTGGAAACCTTCTATTAGTAAAATAAAATGGCTAAGCATGTTACATAGCCTTGTGTTTTTTTATTTCCTGCTACAAGATTTGACTGTACAAATTGTTCATCCTTCACAACCAAAAGAAATGTTGAACAATGATATGAAGATCTATGCGCTAAGCATTCTGCTAAATATTATTACTATTATTATTGTCACTTTGATCAACTACTTGTTTCAGCGAATAAAGAAACATTAATAATTTTTAACCCCCACTCATTGATATCATTTGGCTTTCTATTCATGAATAGCATCATGATTTAAATCATATTTAAAAAGAATGCCGGTCATTTAATGATATAAGATGCAGGAGTACGTTTGTGCCGTTAAAATATAGTTAAACAAATCATTTAAAAATTACAATTTATGAAACTGCTTAATAATAAATCAATACTGGTTCTGCTCCTGGTCATCAGTACCTCAGGATACTTTCTCAGTTGCAAGCATGATGATCAATTGCTTCCGGCCGCAGCAACAGGAGCTGTTGTTATTACGCATAGCAATGCTATATTCCTGCCGGGCAATATGCTTGTTGGCGACACCAATCAGTGGAAAGTGGATAAAGCGCACTCAAGTGTACTTTGGTCTACTAACTATGTAGGTGCAGCAGGTCTTCTTACCGGCCGTTTCAACCAGTTTGGTGTGCATGAAGTAACAGATGCCGAGCTGCTCAACTACGTAACTACAGGCCAGCCATTAAAGGATACTTCATGGGCCTTTTATGAGAACGAACCTTCTAAAACTTATCTGAATGGTTATGTACAGATAAACACTTCCAACACTGGTGAGCCGGGTCGTGATGCAGGTTGCAATGTATCGGGTCTTGGTACCACTGCAATAGTAGTCGGTACACAAAATCTTACTGTAACTAATTTGGCCAAGATAAAAACTACAGCAGTAAAATTTGATCCACTAAGCAATGATTACATAGTTACATTAAATCTTACCTGGAAAGGTTTATTAGCTGCACCTATCACAAAATCAATAGTAGGCAGGCTGAAATATTTTCCTAAAGCCGCTGTATCAACTTATAAAGTGTTTGGGCTGCAATTGAAATTCCAGTTTAACTGCCGTGACTTCGGCGTAACAAGCACAAGCATCTCCGATAAAATAGATATTGAGTGTAACATCAACATGAACAACAAGTAATCATTTAAAACGCATAAAATGAAACAACTAATAATATATGCAGGGATACTGTTTATGGCTACTGTAGGGTTAATGGGATGCTACAAAGATGTGATACTTCCCGATGCAGCAGTTGACCCGGACGGTCCACCACAACCAGTAAGCTATAGCATGGAAATAGCCCCCATGTTGAATACAAAATGTGCCATAGCAGGTTGTCATGTAACTGGGGGACACAAACCTTATATGCTCAGTGCAATTTCATACCAGGAGATAGTTAATGGAGGATTTGTGAACATTCTTATCCCGAAAGAAAGCAGGTTGTACATAATGATCAATGGTGAAATGAAAGAGTACATTCCGTCTGCTGTGGACAGGCAAAAGATTTATGACTGGATAAGAAACGGAGCCCTTAACAATTAAGTGACTTTTAAAAATAACTAAAATGAAACTAAAAATAAAATTACCATCGCACCTGCTTTTAAAGTCCTTTTACCTGGGCAGTTGCCTGCTTATTTTTCAATCGACAATATTAGCACAGGATAGCAGCGCTGTAAAAACACAGGATACCACTTCTGTAGCAGAAGAAGTTGTAGCTCCAGGTCCTAAAAAAATCAAGCCCGAAAAAAATACTTTTCAAAGTGTATGGATAATAGATAATCAAACTGTATTGGTACCGGTAAAAGGTACGTTCGAGATGGATATTATGCACCGCTTTGGAACAGTAAAAAAAGGCTATGAAGATTTTTGGGGATTCTTTGCTCCCTCCAATATCCGCCTGGGTTTCAGCTATGTACCTATAAATAGACTGAATGTAGGATTGGGTATAACCAAAAGCAATATGCTTTGGGATGCAAGTGCCAAGTATAGTATCATTACACAAACCAAAACAAAATATCCTGTAAGCCTTACCTATTATAGCAATGTGAGCTATGATACCAGGAAAGACCCGGATGGCAGCCTCTATAAATACAAATCCCAGCGTATCATGTTTTTTAACCAGTTGATTATTGCCAGGAAAATAAATAATAAACTATCGTTACAGGTAGCCCCAAGTATTTCTCACCAGAATGCTGTGAATGGTTACTATACTAAAAATGACAGCACCGGAAAAGATATCTTTAAAGAAATGAAGAATGATCATATAGCTATTGCATTTTCAGGAAGGTATAAACTTACAAATGTAACTTCCTTAATGATCAACTATGATCAGCCCATTACAAAGCATGCAACTGCTAACCCCACTCCTAATTTATCATTTGGAGTAGAGTTCAACACTAGTAATCACTCATTTCAATTGTTCCTGGGTAATTATTCATTGCTGAGTCCACAACGAAATAATTTATATAACAAAAATGCCCCATTTGGATATACAGATGTAAGTGGCGTGAAGCAGGAGGGTGGTGGATTTCTAATTGGATTTAATATTACCAGGTTGTGGAATTATTAAGCCTTTATTGAGCAAGGTGTTTTTTCTATAGTGATGATCCGGGCCAGTTTTTCTGGTCCGGTTTTTTTAAAATAAATTTGATCAATGACTGTTATTTTATGAAAAAGATGATACAAAGGGGGATGAAACATACCCTTATCTTTTATTGCTTTATGCATATATTTTCCTGCAGCCACCCGGCGGAAAATAAGACTACTACAGCAGGTACTGCTAAAAGTATTGTACACTCAAAAACCGGTTCAAGTTTTAATGATACAGTGATTATCAGTTTTCCTGCAGCTATTTTTTATAATCCAGATTCTGTACAGCTAATAAAAATAAAATCTATAACAGATTCAATAATTTTTAGTGGTGCTATGCACGAATTCTTTTACCAGCAAAGAAATGCCCGCCAGGTTGTAAGTTCACAATATCCCGAACTTAAAATAATTGAACTTTCAAAAACAAGGTTTATACAGTTTAATTCAAAAGGAAAGCAGTTGTTGATTATTGACCTTGACAAAGAACCAGATGCATGTGGGATGCTGATCTTTGATGGCAAAAAAAAACCTCTTCTTGTAGATATGTCCAATGTGGATACCCAGCTCTACTTTTATTTTCATAAATAATCCTTAACTCTAAACAATAGCCTGATCTATGATTTATATCATGTATTGAGGTTATTTAAATCAATTGTTAACGATATTGACCCGCTTACCTTGCTACTGAAATAAAACAAGGAAAAAAATATTCAAATACATTTTTAAAATAAAGATGATCATGAAAAAAATACTTTTAATACTCACAATAGCTATAGGCTTCAGCAGTATTAGCTTTACTGTAATTAATAACCAGCCAAAAAAACCCTGGCCAGTACCTGATAATTTTAAAAATATGAAGAACCTGGTTCCTTCTGATGCCTCTTCTGTTGCAGATGGTAAGGCTCTCTGGAATACCCATTGTAAATCATGTCATGGAGCGAAAGGACTTGGCGATGGTTCAAAAGCTGCTCAGCTTAAAACTGAGCCAGGCAATTTTTCAATAGCGGCTACACAGGCACAATCTGATGGATCGCTGTTTTACAAAATTTCTGAAGGAAGGGATGATATGCCCAACTTTAAAAAGAAAATGCCTGAGGCTGATGAAAGATGGAGTTTAGTGAATTTTATGAGAACCTTGAAAAAATAGAGACGCTTTCCTTTATCCTGTTGAAACCAGCCTATCCAAGGGCTGGTTTTTCTTTTGCAGTACCTGATGATTATAATCATTTATTTCCATGAGTAAGGTTACTTCGCACATTCATTAATGACTCTACATTGTGTCTTATTAAAAACGATAAAAATCCATGGAAGAAACACCAACACCAACCAGCCGAAAAAAATTCCTGTTATGGACAGCATCTGTTATTACCTCTGTAACTGCCTTAAAATATCTTTCAGGCAGGAAGCTGAAAGAAGCTCCTGCAACAACTACAATGCTTACCCAGGATGGCAAATTGGTTACTATTAATATGGCTTCCCTTCCTTCTAAAAAGAAAAAGATTAGTAATAAAGAATTGCAGGACTGGATAAAAAAATAAACTCACCGTTTATCAAACGCATTAAAATGAATCAAGAAAATTCACGCAGAGCATTCCTGGCAACCAGCATCCTTTCCACATTAGCCGTTGCATGCAATACAAAAAAAACTCCCTTTGTGCCGGAAGATAATGTAGCTGCATCGGGAGAAATGGTAAAACTGCTTTCAGTTGATGGAGAGATTATAGAGGTGGATAAAGCCTTTCTTAAACCTGTGCCTCATCTGCCAAGCGTAAGTAATTCCGAGGCCAGAATTGGTATAGCAGGTAAAAAATTTGTAATGGTCATTGATTTGGCCCGGTGTAAAAACTTAAAAAAATGCCAGGCCTCCTGCAACCATGCTCATCATGTGCAGGATGCACAAAACTGGATAAAGGTTTACCAAATGCAGGATGCTCCAATGTCAGCACCTTACTGGCAACCCACCACCTGTATGCATTGCGATGAACCACCTTGCGTAAAGGTTTGTCCGGTGGATGCCACATTCAAACGCCAGGATGGGATTGTACTAATAGATAGTGACCGTTGCATTGGTTGCAGGTTTTGCATGGCTGCCTGTCCATATTCTACAAGGGTATTCAACTGGGATGAGCCAAATATTTCCGCAGATATTGCGGCACAGGATTATAATGCAGAAACCAGCATACCACAAAAGAAAGGCACGGTGGGTAAATGTGATTTCTGCCCTGATATGACACGTATGGGAATGCTGCCACATTGTGTATCTGCTTGTCCTAATGGTGTGTTTATGTTTGGAGATCTGAATGAAGATACGGTAACTAACGGCCCAGAAACTTTCCGGTTTAGTGACCTTATAAAAGATAAAGCAGGATATCGCCTTATGGAAGACCTTGGTACAAAACCAAGTGTTTATTACCTGCCTCCTGTAAACCGCAATTTCAAATTTGAAGACGGCCTCAACAAGGATACTACTATTACTAAATCATAACCTAATAACACAGGAAATGCTAGAAAAATTCTCAAACGAAAAAATTACCAGCGACCTGCTTCCACAGGCATTTGGTCGCAGGGGCAAGATATGGACAGCCAGTTTGCTGGCCATCTGTGCCATAGGATTATTTGCATACATTCAACAATTAAGAAAGGGATTGGTTGTTACCAATATGGGGGATTATGTATCATGGGGCATCTATATTTCTAACTTTGTTTTCTTTGTGGCCATAAGCCTGGTAGGCTCTCTCATTACAGCCATTTTCAGGCTGGCAAATATTCACTGGAGCACTTCACTCACCCGTATTGCGGAGATCATTGCGGTATCTGCTATAACGTTTGCTTCGCTTATCATCATTGTAGATATGGGACGGCCTGAGCGCTTACTAAACCTGTTTACGCATGGCCGCATACAATCACCTATCATGTGGGATGTAATTGTTATAAGCACTTATTTTGTCATCAGCCTGTTGTTATTATATCTTCCTTTATTACCGGATATAAAGATCATCATTGAAGCAAAAAATAAACTGGGAAAACCTTTTACAAAACTATATAAATGGCTGGGTAGCTTCTGGAGAGGAAATGTAGCACAGGAAAAGATCAGTAACAGGTCTATTACCACACTTTGTATCATTATCATACCGGTTGCTTTTTGTATTCACACCGTTACTTCATGGTTATTTGCTACAACTTACCGCCCTGGTTGGGACAGTACCAATTTTGGTGCGTATTTTATTTCGGGGGCCTTTTTGGTAGGTGCCGGTGGGGTAGTAGTTGCTATGTATGTTTTCAGGAGAGTGTATCATTTGCAACATTATATTACTGAGCTACATTTTGATAAGATGGGTAAAGTAGTTGTGATGCTTGCATTACTGTATTTATATTTTAATGTGAATGAATACCTGGTGCCTGCATTTAAAATGAAAAAACCTGAAGAAGAACATCTTACAGGATTGTTTGCTGGTGAGTTTGCAGCTTTGTTCTGGTTTGCCATCTTAGTGGGAATGATCATCCCTATTTTAGTATTGGTTTTTCCAAAAGGAAGAAAGCCATTGCCTATGTTCATTGCAGGAGTAATGGTGGTAGTAGGTGCATGGTTTAAAAGATATTTAATTGTAACCCCAACATTGTTGCATCCATTTTTGCCTAAGGCCGATGCCCCTGCAAGATATAGTCATTACTTTCCCAGCTGGTACGAGTGGGCGATAGCCATGGGCTCGCTGGCCGGTGTATTACTCATCATTACTTTTTTTGCCAGGATATTTCCAATCATCCCCATTCATGAAACTATAACTGAACAAAATGAAGCAGCACAACATGTATAAAATTATCATCCTGCTTGTTTTCTCATTTGGAATAACAGCAGTAAAACTACAGGCACAGGACTCAACAGCGCCGGCAACCATACTTGCCTTAAGATATTTTTTACCAGCAAATAAATTACCTTATCTGGAAGTAAGCACCAAGAAAAAAAATGGAAGAAAACTGGAGCCAGTAAAGGCCATACCCGTGAATGTTTACCTGGGTGAAGTGAATGAGACAAACCTGCTTGGTAAAACAATAACGGGGGCAGAAGGTCTCGGCAGGATCATTATCCCTCCTTCTTTCAAGGCGGTATGGGACACAACCAACAGCTTACATTTTCTTGCTGTTTCAGAACCTGTGAAAGGAGAAGAAGACATGACTGCTGATATTACTATTAAAAAAGCTATCCTGGTGATAGATACTTTATCTGTAGAAGGCGTAAGGACTGTGACAGCAATCTTAAAAGAAAAATCTGGTTCTGATTGGATACCTGTAAAGGATATCGAAATGAAATTGAGTATCAAACGATCACTTGGCAACCTAACTGTTGGCGAAGCGGAAACATATACAGCCGATTCAACAGGATTGGCGAGTGCTGCATTTATAAAAGATTCAATGCCTGCCGACAAAGCTGGAAATATAGTGCTGGTGGCCAGTGTAGAAGATAATGATGATTACGGAAACCTGGCTGTAGAAAAGCATGTGAGCTGGGGGAAGCCAGTAATAAGCACTCAAAATAATTTCTGGCACCGTAGTCTTTGGTCCACTGGTAACAGGGCACCATTCTGGTTACTCATTATTGCACTGTCAATAATTGGGGGCGTGTGGGGAGTGATCATTTATTTAATAACGCAGATTATAAAAATAAAAAAATTAGGAAAGGAACCTGCCGGGCAGAAATGGGATAAAAAACAAATCAATCAATCCGGCACAATACCTGCGCTGAATTAGTAAATACATAATATCACTACAAATCCAAAACCCGCCTTAATTTAATAAATCCATTTTTGCTAACAGGAATTCTTGCGCCAGATCGAAGAATTGCCAGGTGACTTTCTTTTTCGTACGGGTCTATACGGGTGATTTCCTGGACATTTATCATATAGGAGCGATGCGTTCTTACAAACAGGTGTTCAGGTAAGGTTTTTTCGAAGAATGACATCGTCTTATTTTTTAGGAAGTTTCCTTCTATCGTGTGAATTTTTACATAATCGTCTGCTGCTTCCAGGTAATGAATTTCTGCAACCGGAATGATGCGAATCTTGCCAGCCGTTTTTACCACTATTCTTTCGCTTTGTGAAGGAAGGTTTGTAGCCGACTGTAGCATCTTTTCAGTAACGTTATCAGCTTGAGTAACGTTAGCAGAGTCCAGGTATTTTTCCATTGCCTTATCAAACCGCTTTTGGCTAAAAGGTTTGAGCAGGTAATCCACAGCATGTGTTTCAAATGCCTGGATTGCATATTCATCGAATGCAGTGGTAAAAATAACAGCAGGTTTTTCTTCTACCAGCTCCAGCATTTCAAATCCATTGATCTTTGGCATTTGTATATCAAGAAAGATAAGGTCAGGCTTATGCTGCATGATAGCTTTGATACCTTCAAAGCCATCATTACATTCCTGGATTAAATTGACCTGGTCATATGATTCTAAGAATTCCTTTACAATCATTCTGGCCAGTGGTTCATCATCAATAATGATCGCTTTTAGCATCCTGTGGAATTTTTATGGTAGTAATGAATAACGAACCTTCAATCATCGTATGTAACAGGTCATTTCTTGCATACACAAGGTACAATCGTCTTTGCACAGAGCTTAGTCCAAAACCGGTTCCCTTATTTGGCGCACTACTACCTGCATCAAAAGGATTTGTTACCTGAATGACTAGCATGCCATTTTCATTTTTTGCATCAATACTGATGTTGATATTATCCGTTGTATCATACAATCCAAACTTAATAGCATTCTCTACTATAGGTTGTAAAAGCATGGCAGGTAAAAACATTTCCATGTCTGCAGTGTGATCCTGTATGGTTGTAGACAGGCGATGCCCGAATCGTACTTTTTCTATTTCGAGGTATAATTGTAAATGTTCCAATTCGTCAGTAAGGCTTGCCCATTGCCGGTCCTCTTTTTTTAAAGTACCCCTTAAAAAATCTGAAAGTTGCTGGATCATTGTCCTGGCCAATTGCGGTTGAGATACAATCAAGGCATTGATGGAATTTAGGCTATTGAAAAGAAAATGAGGTTGCAGTTGTTGCCTTAGTTTAAACAATTCAGCTTCCTTTGAGAGTCTTTCTGCTTCGGTCTTTCTTTTTTCTATTTCCCGTTGATCCTGCATGGTGTAAACCAACACACTTATAAGAGCCATGCAACAAATAACGAGGAAAGCAATGGTGAGTCGCACGGGAGCGGATTGGGAAACAAAAACTGCATAACCGGCGTTTTTGTCAACTAAAAACAGCGCTATGATCTTTGCTACAAAAAACCATACAAGCGTAAGCATCGCACAAAGAGAAAGTATATAAGCGTACTGGTTTTTTTGGGGAATGTAAAATTTGAGAATGATATTGATCAGCAGAACAGTAGCCATTAATAATGCATTGTTTATAAGACTATCTGTAAAAGCTATGCTCCAGTTATATCCTAACCAATGCAGTACGGCTGCATGCAACACAGTGAGGCCAGCACCAAGCGCCGAGAATACAAGTTTAAATTTTAGGTTTTTAAAAGTTGTTGTTGCCAAAGAAGCAGGTTAATTCAATAACGAAATTTTTTGTTTGTCAAAGATTGCAGCGGATTTTTTATGCACGAAAGTACTGTATCCTTCTCCATCATTCACTTCCTTAATGCGGGAATATATCTCGGCTCCATCAACCAAATCATTTAATTCGTATAATTCCAAAACATTAACAAACTCCCAGCGTACAAGCAGCTTGTCATGGTTATAAAAATTATCTTCTTCCATTTTTCCAAGCGCTATGCTTCTATCAAATGCTTCTGCTTTATTAAATGCGCTTATCAAACGCAATTGCTCATCAAACTGTGCGGTATGATCACCATCGCCGCAAATAATACGGTAGACAATTTTCGCTATATACCAGTTCATATATTTTATTTATTAAAAATTATAAACATTTGCAAGACTAACAAGAGGGATCAAATTCTCTAAAAACTTCTTATTTCTATTCCTCCAAATAAGCATGTGCCATCCAATATTAAAATTTTGTTGGAATCTACATTTACACCGCCTATAGATCTTTTGTCATCTACTCCTCCAAAGATTGCTGTGATATCGCTTTGCACATCCCATGTAGGAGGTATGATCAGTTTTGTTCCAGCAAAAATATTCGTGACATCTATAGTTACTTTTCCATTGAAGTCTGCCTGGGTTAAATTTATTTCTGAGCCTCCCATAAAACTTACAATATCACCGCCTTTAAAAGTTTTTGTCAGAATGTTTTTTTTTACGCCGCCAAAAACGGCTGTAACATCAATAAAATCCCGCCGGTCATTAAAGCTACTTTTATCGTCGTCATTTGCTAAAGCAGTGCTTCCCTGTGCCGGTGCAGAATTTCTCCAGTCATTTCTGTCGCAGCCCTTGTAGCGAGACCAGCGATTTTTTTTTGGCCTTAAAATAAATAACAGCCCAACTGCTATAATACCGATTGGTGCTATGTACCTCTCCAGGTTCAGCGTAGTATCTATTTCATTGGCCAGGAATAAGGAACCAATCAAGATCATGATCAGCCATCCGCCGCCACGGAATCCATGCTTGATGCCACTTAAAACACCAAAGCCAATAAGGATCATCGGCCAGGTAAATACCCACCAGGGAAAAAATAAAATGTTCATGGTTCTTAATAATAGCAGACCACCTACAGCTAATAATAATAAACCGGCCCATATTCTTCCATGAGGATTGCGGTGCTTTCCCCATCTTTCTTCTATCTTGTTTTCAATTTCTTCTCCGTTCATGTTTTTAAATTTTGAACAAAGTAATCAAATGATCTAATGACGGGGAAGATGTAATAGGCAAGTAAACATGATTTACCGGTGAAGCAACTGTTTAAGTCGGTGAACTTAGTTTATAAAGATTGGAAACATTGTAATAAGAATTTATACTTTGATGTTATGAAAAAAGACTCGATTTTTTTAAAATTATATCAAGTTGTCCTGGCTGTTGTCACTTGGTTTGCATTGGGCGTGCAATTGAAGTTAATGTTAGATAATGCACCTGGCCTGGAAATTTCAACTGGTGTAACCATCCTTAATTATTTAAGTTTTTTTACGATTCTTACAAACCTGTTAGTAGCAGCCAGCCTTACTGCAGTTTCATTTATGCCTTCATCTGCTGGCGGAATATTTTTTCGCAAGCCTGGGTCAGTTTCTGCTATAGCTGTTTATATTTCAATAGTAGGAATTGTTTATAGTATTGCATTGAGAAAAATATGGGATCCTCAAGGCTGGCAACTTATAGCAGATAGGTTATTGCATGATGTGGTGCCTGTGCTTTACGTAGTGTTCTGGTGGTTGGCTGTTCCCAAAAAAACATTACAATGGAAAAGTTTTTTGCTTTGGCTAATATACCCTTTGACGTACTTAATTTATGCAATCGTTCGGGGCATTTTTACAGGCTGGTATGCATATCCTTTCCTGGATGTAAAAAAAATAGGATGGGGGATGGTAGCTTTGAATGTAATGGTCATCACGTCCGCATTTTGCCTGGTTTCTCTTCTATTTATTTTTATAAATCGGAAGTTCCTTGTAAGAAGTAATGGTCGGCCTTTACAATAGTTATATTATTACTTTAGAAAAATTATTTTATTTTTTTTCCCGCAAGTAATTAGTTCGGCCTTCATTTCCTGTTAAGAATTCTATCGAGCTGTAAAGAACCACGCATATCTACGATGATATAGATGCTGTCATCTTTTATACGAACAGGTTGAAAGGGCATGTCGTAAATATGTTGTGAAGGAATATCCATCGTACCTGAAACATATACCTCGTTCAACTTAAGCCTGAGTACATAAGGATGGTATAAAAATTTAACTTTTTGCAGTATTCATGTTCCATTCAGCGCTTTGAGTGAAAGTGGCGTGCAATACTCCCGTTAATTGCAATCCATATTAAGCCAATTAATATTTTTATGTTTTTTATTATTTAAGTACAAAATATTTTTACAAGTAGTTATTCCAAACCTGAACTATAATCAACTAATAAAATTTGCTGATAGAGTGTCCATAAATAACAAATCGGCTGTGTCTGTAAATTAATTATTAACAGTTCATTTAATTCATACGAATTTTTTAATTAAAACCCCAAAAAATGCACATAATTTCTGACTGGCATGGATATTGTCTTCATGTGCAAAAAATATAAAACTTATGAAAAAGATATTCTTAACCTGTGTAGTGGCAATGTCACTTTTTGCTGTAGATGCACAGACAAAAAAATCGAAAAAAGTAAAAAATAGTTACGCTCGGAAAGAAGCAAAAGCAACTGCCGCATTTAACAAAGCACAAATGGAAAAGCAGCAGATGTGGGAGCAAGATAGGATTGATAGGATAAAATCAGACAGTGAAAGATTAGATCGTGATCGTGTTGCTGATGCACAATTCGAACAGCAAAGAGTTGACTGGAAAACAAAACGCTTAAATGAAATTGATAGCTCTAATTCGGTAAACTGGAAAAGCATGTCAGTGGAGCAGGAAAAAATGCTAAGAGTAGAAAGAGAAAGAGATGCGATTGTAAAAAATGCAAAACTGAAAGATAATGTTGGCAGACAAGTTAAATATATCAATAGTACTTATTCAGTAAAAGCAACTGATGTAAAGAATAATATGTCTTTAACAGATGCTCAGAAGGCTGAACAATTTGCAACTTTGAATAACGAAAGAAGAGCTAAGATTAAAGCAATTGCCGGAAACGGAAAAGAAAGAAAGCTTGAAAAAGAACGTAAAGAATATTTGAAAGATCATCCTGACGCAGTGAATGAACTTTCGTGGGTTGACGGAATTGTAAAAAATAAGTAAAAAAAATAAATCCTCTAAAACCTTAAGCCGGACCTTAAATGTTCCGGCTTTTTTGTATTCTCTAAGCTGATGCTTGTTAGCTTTGTGTAAATTTAATTTATGTGCAATTTCATGGGTTTTAAAGTGCGGACCGGGCTTTTATTAAAATTAATGAAGATTGAAAAGGAATTGGGAACTATAGCAGCTTTAAGGGAACTGATCAATGGATTTGATTATGGAGAAGCCCTGGTAATATTGCCGAAAGGGAAGGATGATATAGAATTGCGGTATATGCATTGGGAGTTTATACCGGAATGGATCAGGGATGCAGGATCGCTTACGGAGAGCCGCAAAAAAGGTATTCCTTTATTAAATGCTACTGCTGAAAAACTACTCAGTAGTAAAATGTTTAAAGACGCTGCCTTAAAAAGAAGATGCCTCGTGCCTGCAAGTCATTTCTATGATTGGCGGCATTATAAAATTCCTGGCGAAAAAAAAGAAACTGCTTTTCCATATTGTGTAAAATTGAAAGACACTGAGTATTTTTATATGGCAGCAATATGGCAGCCATGGACAGATAAAGAAACTGGCGAACATCTTGAAACATTTGCAATTGTAACTACAGAAGCTAATAACATTATGAGCAGGGTGCATAATAAAAAACATCGAATGCCTGTAATACTCACAGAAGAATTTGCTTATGAATGGATATTCGCTGACTTGTCAGAAGAACGTATACATCAAATTGCTTCATTTCAATATCCGTCAGAAGAAATGGATGCTTATACCATCCGTAAAGATTTTAAAATAACAGATGATCCCCTGGCCGCATTTGAATACGAAATGCTACCGTCTTTAAACTATTGAATATGGATTGGACTTTTCCTGTTTCTTATAAATCGAAAGAATACAATATCAAGGCATCATTGATCTACGACAGCAGCCAGGTACAACGAATAAAAGTTTATGGCAGCAAGAGCTATATCGTTCTTCAGAATAATTTTCCCTTGCTTAATAAACAAGGCAATACCAGTAAAGGCATAAAATGGCAAATACTCGAAGGTGAAATAAATGATGCAAAGCTGCTAACACATATCATTTATTACCTGGAAGAAATAATCAAGAAAGAGATGAAAGAAAATAGTTTATGAAGAAACTAATTACTTTTTCTCTTTCAGGTGATCTGATTTACCTTCCTCCTTGTTATGTGTAACATTTTTTCCCTTTGTCAATTGCTCTTCGCCTTCACGGCTATCAAGATTATCTTTATTTTCTAGACGATGGTTATTGCTGGTCCCCTGTTTTAATTTTGCAACTGGTTGTGTTTTCCTTCGTTTTTCATTTTAGTATTTTAGATGAGATTTATTTAAAACAAATAGACTACGACGTATGGCAATCATCCAAACAATTTTTTTACCTTAAATTGGATAACCAAAATAAATTGAAGATGACCAAAAACAGGATGGAAGCTTTTAGCGATGGAGTAATTGCCATTATCATTACCATTATGGTCCTTGAAATGAAAGTGCCACATGGTGCAGCACTTAATTCATTAAAGCCACTGATTCCCGTGTTTCTTAGTTATATACTCAGCTTTATTTACCTCGGCATTTATTGGAACAATCATCATCATCTTATGCATGCCGTTAGCCAGGTAAATGGAACGGTACTTTGGAACAACCTTCATTTATTGTTCTGGCTTTCACTGGTTCCTTTTGTAACCGGGTGGATGGGCGAAAACAACTTTACTACCTGGCCCGTTGTTGTCTATGGTTTTGTTTTAATGATGGCAGGTGTGGCTTATTTTTTCCTGGCACATTGTCTTGCATCCATTCACGGAAAAGAATCTGTGATTGCCAGGGCATTGGGAAACGATAAAAAAGGTAGGCTCTCTGTGATTCTATATGCAATTGGCATTGGACTTTCTTTTATCCATCCGGGTTTAGGAATGTTGTGCTATACTTCAGTTGCCTTTATGTGGTTCATTCCTGATAAGCGTATTGAACGGAATTTGAAGGCAGGAGATTAAACATTCTCCAGTTCTTTCTCCATCTTAATATTGCTACGAGCATAGCTTTTATCCAATGATATTTCTGTGAAACCATATTTTTTATAAAGTGTAATGGCATTTTGAAGTCGGGTGTTTGAATAAAATACCAGTTTTACGGCACCTAATTGTTTTGCTGCTGATATGCAGTGATCCATCAATAAATTTGCAATACCCTTACCCTGGAAAGATTATGTTACTGCCATTTTACTTAATTCATAAATATTTTCAGCTTTTTTCATTAAAGAGGCCGTGGCCACAATTGTTTTTTTATGTTTCACATAATAAATAGCTCCGCCTTTACCCAAAATCTCATTTTCAGGATCATTCAACTGGAGAACGTCGCTTTCTTCAACAAAAAAGTATTTCTGCAACCACTCATAATTAAGTTGTCTTATCGCATCCCTGTATTCAGGAGCAAAATCTATTACTTCGAATTCCGCTAATGATATCATTTGTCTGTTTTATTCAAATCGCAAAATTAAAGCTGATTATGGGTCAAAATTTTTGTAAATGAAAGAAAAGTGACCAGAAAGGTTGGATTTCTGCAAAAAAAAATTATTTTTGTGCTGTAGTCCACTCCTTGCTAAACCATCACACACTTACTTCCCAAGTATAACACAAGAAAATCTGGTTTTTCCTATAATTACTTCTTTTTAATTCACTTAAAAAAAATGTAGGTTATGAAAAAACTTTACTCTCCCCAGGTTATTGATATGTTGCAGGCAATTGGTATCATTACCGGGTTTTATGCCTTGATGGCATTGATTGCTTTGCTGGCATAGTAATAAATCACAGCACGAATTTGTAACTGTCTCGGATTATGAGGCAGTTTTTTTTTGTAATCCTCACTGGTGGCTGCTTTCGTATAAGTTTAATCACTATCGAATATTATGTAACCTGTAACAGGCTGTTAAGTTCTTTCTAAAACCTTTTATTAAAGCATTTTATGTTGCTCGCTGGCATAATTTTGACATTAGAAAGAGAAACAAAAAAACTCAATTATCATGAAAAAATTACTACTCTCATTAACTGTAGCTGCAACCATGTTCGCTTGCAGTACCAAAGAAAAAACTGATACGACGGGCCGGGAAATGGTTATTCTCCAGGATTCATCCGCTTTATATCAGAATAATGTAAACACCGATAAACCAGCAGTTGTTGAAGACCAGGCAAGCAAAACTGAAGAGGTAGTTACACCTAAAAAGTATACAAATACCAGTACTCCCAGGCGCACTGCTAAAAGACCAGAGCGTACATACCCACAACCAGTTCAGCAGGCAAAGCAAACGACTCCTGTTGTTACATCTCCACCTGTAGTGACAACTCCCGCCCCAACGGCAAATACGCCTTCTACAGAAAGTACTGTAGGAAAAGCTGAAACCGGAACAACGGGAACAACAGGTACAGAAACCAAGAAGCCAACTGGTATAAGCAAAGCGGCTAAAGGTGCAGTGATAGGCGCAGGAGCCGGAGCCGTTGCTGGTGCGATCTTAGGTAAAAGTGGTAAAGGAGCAATTATCGGTGCAGTACTTGGTGCAGGTGGTGGTTATATCCTGGGACGTAAGCAAGATAAAAAAGACGGACGTGTACAATAATTAATTCCTATATCTTTTGAATATGTATTAAGCTGCCCGGAATGGCAGCTTTTTTCATTTATACTTTTTTATTTCGGGGTTTTATTTTAGTGATTACTTTTGTTACCCCAATAGAAAATATTATGAAGCAATTTTTACTTTCTGCAACCATTAGTTGCCTTTTTTCTTTTAATTCATTAGCTGCAATATATAGTACGCCGGGTTCGGGTGTTGATTGGAACCTGGACGACCTGGTAGCCAATTCAGGTGGATTTATGACAAATGGATCAAGCTTTTACCAGGTGAATGATACCATCAGGATCTCTGCAACCGATATACTCAGGATAACCTCAGATGCTACAGTAAAATTTGTTTTCAATTCAAGTATTATCGTGCAGGGAAAGATCATAATAGATCCCCCAACAGGAGTTTTATTCACAGCTGTTAACCCAGTAACCGGTTTCCTGGGAATGCGTTTAGACAATAGCCTTGGAAGTATCATACGTAAATTGACACTGGAATATGCCGTCTCACTCAATTTGAGCGATAGCAGTCCTTTGGTAGATAGTTGTATTTTTCAATACAATAATAACAATGCATCAACCAGTTTTGGTAATGGTTCAATCGCACTATTCCGTTCAAAAGCAGTGATAACCAATTGTTCTTTTTTAAATAATAAACGGGCTGCTATACAGGGCGGATCAAACATAAATAATGCACCCAAGATCAGCAATTGCCTTTTCCTTGGAAATAATACAACCAACCAAAATGTGCCACAGATCAACCTAGGAGCCACGAGTGTGGCGGGCGAGGACACAGTAAGGATCATTAATAACCAGATCTTAAGAGCGTCTACAAATTCAGGTGGTATAGGATTTTTACCGATTGGCAATGTGTATGTAGTTATATCAGGAAATGTGATAAAAAATAATAGGTATGGCATAACCTTAAGTGGGGGTTCCAATATAAATTCAGTAATCTCTTATAACCAGGTTGATAGTAACAATACACAAAACAATCCTGCCCTGGGAGGAAGTGGAATTGCATTCAGCGGAGGCTCGGCCACTAGTCACCAAAATTCTAATGTTACCAATAATCTTTTTCGTTGGAACCTTTGGGGCATCACTATCCAGAACGGTTCTAAACCAAACCTTGGAGATCTTACCAATCTAAGCCCGGACGATGACGGTAATAATATTTTTATAAATAATACAAATGCTACGACGCCGGGAATTGATCTTTATAATAATTCTGCTGAAAACATCATGGCGCAAAATAATTATTGGGGTACAAATGATCCTGTTGAAATTGAGAACAAGATATTTCATCAGCAAGACAATGCTTCCCTGGGTTTGGTTAATTATTCCTTGTATGTAGTGCCCGTTAATCTGCAATCTTTTAAAGGAACATTTGTCAATAACGCCATTAAGTTGTCCTGGCAAACTGTTTCAGAAATCAACAATGCTTATTTTGAATTAGAGAAAAGCATAGATGGTCAACATTTTTTATCGCTCAGTACTGTTAATGCCTCTGGCCTGAATGGTGCGGCATACCAATTTAATGACAATGACATAAACGCTGCTGCACTTTATTATTATCGCTTAAAAATGGTTGATAAAGATGGCCGTTATATCTATTCAGCTGTGATTCGTATCTACATAAAAAATAAGGAAAACAATGTACAGGTATTTCCAACAATATTAACCGGTGTTTATCATGTAACTGCCAGTATTCAATCTACTACAAATCAAATTATACAAATTTCTCTATTGGATGCATCCGGAAGAATCTTGTTCAAAAGTTTGTTGCCAGTTACAACTGGGGCAGGCCTTTTTAATATCAACCTTCCGGCTCATTTACCTAAGGGAACAGTTTTTCTTCATTTAAATTCGGGTAGTATAGAGCAGGTTATTTCGCTGGTTAATTATTGAATTAATGGAACGTTTTTTTACCAGCCGGGTGAAGAAAGATTTTTTGCCATCTGAATAATAATAAATTGGTTTTGTCTTAATGGCTTCTTGATGAATTACCTTAGCAACCTTGTTTAATAATTAAAAAATTTCTATGAAGAAATCAATTTTCTATGCTTTATTGTTCATGACGAGCTACCTGGGTTATGGCCAGCAGTCAAAAAAAATAATGCCTTTTCCTATTCAACAAAAAAAACTTCCCAATGGTTTGAATGTGGTAACAGTGCCATTTAACAGCCCCGGACTTGCTTCGCTTTTTATCGTAGTAAGGGTTGGGTCAAGAGAAGAAGTGGAATCAGGCAAAACAGGATTTGCACATTTTTTTGAGCACATGATGTTCAGGGGAACAGAAAAATATTCTACCGAACAATACGAAGATGCCATGAAATCAATTGGTGCTTCTGCAAATGCAAATACCTCTATCGATCGTACAATTTACCATATGACCGGTAATGCAGGCATGCTGGAAAAGATGTTTGAGCTTGAAGGAGATCGCTTTCAGCACCTGAAATATTCCGTGCATGATTTTAAAACAGAAGCAGGTGCAGTGAAGGGTGAGTACACCAAAAATTCTGCAAGCCCTTTTTCACAATTAAGTGAAAAGCTTATGAACACAGCATTTGACAAGCATACTTATAAGCATACTACAATGGGTTTTTTTAATGATGTAGTTGATATGCCCAACCAGTATGACTATTCATTGTTATTTTTCGACAGGTTTTACCGGCCTGAATATGCAACGATTGTGGTGGTTGGTGATGTGAAACAGGAAGTGGTAAATAAATATGCAGAGAAGTATTTTGGATCATGGAAAAGAGGAACCTATAAGCCTGCGATTGAAACAGAGCCGGCACAAACGGAGACCCGTTTTGCTCACGTAAAAGTTGCATCCTTTCCGCCTTATGTTTCGTTGAATTATAAATCACCGTCCTTCTCTGTTACGGATAAAGATGGAGCCGCTTTATCATTATTGGGCGCTGTATTATTTGGAGAGACATCGGAAACTTTCCAAAAATTAGTTATTAAAGAACGAAAAGCAAGATCAGTAGGTGCATTTGCAAACCTGAGCAGGGATCCTAATTTAGTTTCAGTGTCAGCATCGCTGGTAAATGCTAAGGACATGCAGTATGTAAAAGATGAATTGCTAAAAGTTCTTGAAAATGCTAAAACCGTTCCTGTAGATGCACAGAAACTTGCCGATACCAAATCGAACCTGAAATATGGTTTTGCTATGCGGTTAGATAGTCCTGACCAGATTGCTGAAGCTTTGTCAAGATTCATCTGGCTTACCGGCGATGCGGAAGACATCAACCGCTTCTATGCATTATTTGATAATATTACTGCTGACGATATTATGACAGCGGCAAAAAAATATTTCAATCCGCAAACACTTACCATAGCTACCATTGGCCCCGACGACAGTGCGGGAATAAAATAATTTCCTGATAACAAATCAAAATATTATGCAAAAATATTCCCAATATATACTTATAAATCTTTTCCTTAGCCTACTAGTGTTCAGCATTAATGCGCAGGAAATTGTTGAATTAAAAGTGCCCACATCAGACAAGGTGATTATAAAGCTGACATTTAGAAACGGGTCTATCAGCGATCCTGTAGGGAAAGAAGGACTTACCTACGCTACCGCTCAATTGATAGCCAATGGTGGAGCTGGTAGTTATACAAACAAGCAGATAAAAGATATTCTATACCCCATGGCAGCGGGCTATGGCGCATTTGTGGATAAAGAAATAACCACATTTACTTTTGCAGTACATCGTGATTTCCTGGATAAATATTATTCGGTATTAAAAGATGTTATGTTACACCCCGCTTTTGGTGAAGATGATTTTAAAAGATTGAAATCGAACCAGCAAAATGCGGTGGACCAGCTTATACGCTCATCATCTGATGAAGATTATAGCAAAGTATTGCTGGAAGATCTTTTGTTCAGGGGAGGAAATTATCAACACATGACAGCGGGTACCAGTGCAGGCGTTGCAGCCATAACACTCGATGATATTAAAGATCACTATAAGAATTATTTTACAAGGAACAATCTCACAATCGGCATTGCAGGAAATTATTCACCTTTCTTTCTTGCTACACTGAAAAAGGATATGGGCCAACTTTCATCAGTAAAGCCGGCGATGCCCACGCCATCAAAAGCAAATGTGCCCGAGGGGATAAGGGTGGAAATTATCAGCAAGACAGATGCCCTTGGTTCTGCTATTTTCACCGGGTCTACCTTTCCTATTACAAGAGCTAACGATGACTTTGCGGCAATGATGGTGGCAAATTCTTTCTTGGGTGAACATAGAAAAAGCTATGGGGTTTTATATGATAAAATACGATCTACCCGCAGTATGAATTATGGTGATTATGCTTACATTGAATGGTACCAGGGAGCTGGCTTCAACATGTTACCCGCTACTGGTGTGCCTCGTTCTTCAAATTATTTTTCGCTATGGATAAGGCCCGTGCAAATAGCAGAAGGATTAAAACTGCAATATCCTGAATTGAAAGATATCAATATTGGGCATGCACAATTTGCATTAAGACTTGCCCTCAGGGAAATAGATATGCTAACAAAAAATGGCATGACCAAACAGGCTTTTGAAAATACCCGACGTTTTTTAAGAAGCTATAACAAGCTCTATGTTCTCACACTTGAAAAACAACTTGGCTTTTTAATGGACTCAAAATTTTATGGAAGAAAAAATTACCTGAAGGAAATGGATGCATTGCTTGCTAAACTTACAGTAGAAGATGTGAACCGGGCTATTAAAAAATACTGGAAGGCAGACAATATGTTTGTTACAATTGTGACAGATGATAGCGAAGCAGAACCACTTGCAAAAGCCCTCAGAGAAAATACGCCATCGCCAATGAGTTATTCAAACCTTGTAAAAGATGGCTTGCCCAAAGCAGTGTTAGCTGAAGATGATGCAGTGGCTAAATTCCCATTGAATATTAAAGACGTAAAAGTAATTGATACAAAAAACACTTTGAAATAAATTGCTGTTGCCACGAATACAATAGAAAAGTATTCGTGGCAATTTTTTTTATGTTGATTCGATCAGATCCCAAAGGTTATCATACAGGTCTTTAAAAACGGCCACTTTGCCCCAGGCTTCCTGAACAGGATGCCTGGCAAATTCTACTCCGTTAGCCGTGTAATCTTTATAATCCCGCTCCAGGTCATCCGTGTACATAAAAAGAAAGACCCTTCCTCCACTTTGATTTCCTACGGCTTTTTCCTGGGTTTCGCCAGATGCTTTTGCCAGTAAAAGTTTGCAGCCTTCCACTTTATCAGGACCAATTAATACCCATCTTTTAGTTTCGGATAATACTGTATCCTCTAACAGTATGAATCCAAGTTTTTTTGTATAAAATTCGATGGCTTCATCATAATCATTTACCAGTAAAGTAATATGGGTAAGTTTTCTTTTCATGATTAAAAATCTCGTGTTTAATTTTTTGCATTGAAGCTTTCTTGTGGCATCAAAGCATCGTATGGTTGAGTCTGTTGGGGAAAAAAAATTCAAACTCAATTACCGAAAGAAATAAAGCCACCAACAATTCAACTTTTTTTTCGAATACTAAAACTAATTCAATTTCTGTATAACGTTCTAATGCAGAAAGAGCTGTAATTTTTTTTCCTTGTTTGCCTCTGAATGTTTTCTCTAAAAAAACTTTTTTACAGCGGGATACATTTTCAATGGCATGCCTCTTGAAGCATGATATTGTTTTTATACCTAAAAAATAGTATTTAAAATGGAAAACAATCAACGCTCCCTGCGAACCAGTAACCGTGGATTCGCAAGTATGGACCCTATTAAACAAAAAGAAATTGCAAGTAAAGGCGGACGTGCTGCCCACCAACAGGGAACAGCCCATGAATTCAGCCGGGAAGAAGCACGTGAAGCTGGCAGAAAAGGTGGCCAGAATTCACACGGTGGCGGTAGAAAAAGTGCTGCTGTCATAATGGAAGACAGCAACGATTAAAAATTCTATTTTAAAACCACTAAGCACCCTTTTCGGATAAACTGAGGGTGCTTTTTAATAGCCTCAAATTTGTAAGGCAGCACTTAAATTTACTGCCGGAATTGATAGCCTGCTCTGTGCATGTCATTAACCAGGATCTAGTGCAACTTATTCGCTATTTTCAGCCTACAAAACTTTGTATGCGAAAAATATTTATTCCCCTTTTCCTGGTTATTTCTATAAATGTTATTGGACAGTCAGCCTTGGATAAAAAGATTGCAGAAGGCGCAAAAAAACTGGAGCCAAAGCTTATCGTTTGGAGAAGAGATATACATGAGCATCCCGAGCTGGGAAACCTGGAAAGTCGTACAGCAGCATTGATAGCTGCCCATCTTAACCAACTTGGCCTGAAAGTACAAACTGGTATAGCTCATACCGGGGTTGTTGCACTACTTAAAGGAACAAGACCGGGCCCTGTGGTGGCATTACGGGCAGATATGGATGCCCTTCCAATTACGGAAACAACCAACCTTCCATTCACATCCAAACAAAGAACAATTTATAACGGTGCAGAAACTGGTGTAATGCATGCATGCGGTCACGATGCTCATGTGGCCATTTTAATGGGCGTGGCAGAACTGCTATCTTCTATGAAGTCTGAAATAAAGGGAACAATTAAGTTTATCTTTCAACCTGCAGAAGAAGGTGTTCCCAGAGGCGAAGAAGGCGGAGCAGAATTAATGGTTAAGGAGGGCGTTCTGAATAATCCAGGGGTAGATGCCATCTTTGGTTTGCATATTAAATCTGATTTTGAAACGGGCAAGCTGGGATATAAGCGAGGCGGCCTGTATGCAGCAGTAAATGATATGAAAATCATTGTAACTGGAAAACCCTCTCATGGAGCTTATCCCTGGCAATCTGTGGACCCGATTATTGTGGCAGCCCAGATCATCAATAATATTCAAACGATTGTAAGCCGCAATGTGGACCTTACTAAAAATCCTGCGGTGATAAGCATCGGGGCCATAAATGGAGGAAACCGGCAGAACATTATTCCGGAAAAAGTAGAGATGCTGGGAACCATTCGCACTTTCAGTTATTCAGATGAAGAAATGATTATAAAAAGGATACACACTATTGTTACCAAAACTGCAGAAGCGGCCGGTGCTAAAGCCGAAGCTATTATTCCTTATGCCTCACATTATCCTGTAACAATGAATGATACAGCACTTACATTAAAAATGTTATCCTCGCTAAAGCAGGCGGCCGGTGCATCTAATGTTGAATTGATGAATGGTTATACAGGTGCTGAAGACTTTTCTTTTTACGAACAAAAAATACCGGGCATGTTTTTTATCCTTGGCGGAATGCCGAAAGGCAACAATCCCGCTGATGCAGCTCCACATCATACTGCCGCTTTCATGATAGATGAAAGTAGTTTTGTATTGGGAGTAAAAGCATTGTCAACACTTGCTTTGGATTACCTGAATAAGCCCCTACCAAAAAAATGATTCCCATCGTAACATTACTATTTTAGCCTTGCCGTAAAATCCACATTGGTATTAGGGCTAACACCTTTTTTTTAGAAAATCGAGTTGCTTATTTGCATTTATTAAAATCATTGCAGACCTTAGTAAAGCCAAAGCCCTTATCTTATAAAAGATCGCCGTAATATTTTCTCAACTGCCCAAGATCTCAAACCACATTTATTTAATCAGTACCAGATTCCGTTCACCCGGGTCACTCAAATTATTTAATATGGATTATGCTTATGATGTATTTATTTCTTACAAAAGAGGAAGAATAAATGAGCAGTGGCTAAATGAAATATTCTTTCCTTTTTTCCAGGATTACCTGAACAACGAGTTGCCACACGAGCCCAAAATTTTTATTGACACTACAGGACTTACACCTGGTGTGGATTTTAGCAATGAACTGTTTAATAATCTTTTGTTATCTAAATGCATGGTGTCTATCTGGTCACCACCATATTTCCGCCGCTCCGAGTGGTGCATCAAGGAATTTCTAACCATGAAATACAGGCAGGAGCAATACAAACTTTGCTCTACCACAACACCAAAGACCCTTATCTGGCCCGTGATCTACCGGGAGGTCGTACCACTTCCCCCAATAGCCGGGAAACTTTCCTATTTGGATTATAGCGAGTTTAATGTAGTAGGAGAGGCATTTACCCGAAGTGATAAATACATTAAGTTCCAGGAAAAATTACAGGATGATATTAGATCCATTGCAGAAATTATTACAAACGTTCCGGCACTTGATGACTCCCTTGAAACTGCAGAAGGGCGCAAAAAAATTATAGACGATCTCAATAAATATTTTGAAGGAAATTTTGATGCGGGGCAATTACCCATGCAATCTCCCATAGCCTGGACAGTAACATAAATTAAATCTAAGAATCTAAAACTAACAATTTTGACCAGTCCAATTAAAGTAAACCGGGTAATCACTTTCTATTCATATAAAGGTGGCGTAGGGCGAAGTATGGCGATGGCCAATATAGGTGTGATACTGGCTCGATGGGGGTATAAAACATTACTCATAGACTGGGATCTTGAGGCTCCGGGAATAGAGAATTATTTCAAAGATTATATTAAGGTAGATGAGATATTAAATAAGCAGGGCCTCATAGAATTACTAAACCTGAAAGAGAATAACCCGGATCTTGCTGTAGAGAATATTCGGTGGCCGGAATATATAAGCCCTATTCCCTTTGAAAAAAATGAAAATCTGCATTTACTTACTGCTGGCGCAAGGGATGAGAGTTATGTTGAAAAGATCAGGCAGTTTGATTTTGTAAGCTTTTACCAGGAATCAAACGGGGGGCAGTACCTGGAAGACCTGAGGGATTATTGGCTTGACAATTTCGACTTTATATTAATTGACAGCAGGACAGGATTAACTGATAGCAGCGGCATTTGTTCTATTCACATGCCTGATATCCTGGTCTTACTTTTTACGCCTAATGAACAAAGCTTTAATGGAATAAGGAACGTAGCCAAAAAAGCAATAGAAGGACAGAAGCAGGTAATATTCGACAGGTTCCGGTTAAGGGCATTGCCTGTTCCCAGCAGGATAGAAAATGCAGAGACCGTTTTGTTAGATGAATGGATGAGTAAGATATATGAAGGATCGGTAGAAATGATGGATTGGCTTCCACGGCATAAAGATCTTACCGATTTTCTTGTAAGTCCTGCACAAGTGATAAACCAGGTGAAGATTCCCTATAAAACTTTTTATGCTTATGGAGAAAAATTGCCTGCACTTGAAAGAAATAGTAACGATCCACAGGAACTGGGTTATGTGTATGAAACTATAGCTGCAGTATTGGCAAATGATCTTCAGCAGATACACCTGCTTGCTGACTCACGGGATGTGCTGGTGAAAAAGGCTAAAGGAGAATTGCTGGAAGAACATGTAGAAAATTCGCTTGCAGTTAAAGATGTAAAGCAACAGAATGTTCGGCTGGAAGAGCAGCTTCAACAAACAGAACATGAAAAAAATAAATTGCTTTCTCAAAGAAAAAGAGCCAGGAGCGTAGCCTTAATCACTTTGATAGGTTTTATCACAATTATCGCATTGGTAGTAGTATTAATAGTGAATAAAACCAGCCCTAAAACTTCCAATGTCCAGAACATATTTGCAGATTCAGCAGTAAACGAATACGCACTCACCCCCGTTATCAACTTTATAAAAGATTACAACAACTCCAATGAACAATACGATCCTGAATTTAATATGCAGATGGCGCAACGGTATTTAAAACTATCATCAGCAGATAAAGACAGTGTGGAGGAAATTAAAAATAAAATTTTACAAGCCATCGCCTATAAATTTAGGGATAGGACAGATTCATTTTACAGAGCAGTTCGCCAAAACAATGAAAAGCTGTTGAATGAAATGCTTGCAGATAAATTAACTGCGTTTGGCAATCTCAAAAATATCAGCAAAAATGCATTGCTGAAAAATATAAATTCACTATCGCAGAAAAATAAAATCAATGTTGCTGTAAAGGACAGCAGCATCACCGTTAGCCTGGATAGCAACGGCATTTCGGCAAACTATATTGAAACGGGTAATGTCTTATTAGATAAAAACCAAACTTTCAAAAGCATCAGGAATGCTTCTACTATATTTTTTGATAGCAGTTTCAGGATAAAATCTTACCAATATAAAATACTGGACTCTGTAAGTAATAAAATAACTGTGGAAATATTCTTGTGCAGTGATAGTTACCGGTATGCCAATGCTATAGTAAATGGTTTAAAATCTGAGCCAATGTTTAATGTGGTTACCCGGACTAATTTTTCTCCATCAATCGATCCTTCATCACCATACTTTATAGAATATCCACAGATAAGGTATAATGGAAAAGATGAGATGCAGCTTGCACGAAGGATACAATCCACATTGGCAAAAGCAGGTGTGAAGGCATTGCCGGTTGCAGCAAGAACTGCCACACCAAACTATATCAGCATTTTTATTTGTGAGCAGCAACAGGTTGACCTGAAATTGAGGCAGATGAATGCCCCGGTAAATAGTAAATCAAAATATTAATTAATCCCCAACCAAACATTATGAGCATTCAAAAATTGACTATCAAAGGCCAGCGACAGCCTGTTACTATTGATACTTCGGATGATAGCCTTGAGTTGAAAGAATCATTTGTACTTACAGGCACATTAAGAGGTATTACAGAAAGTCACGAAGTACAACTTAAGAATACTGACTTGGTAGAACTGGTTTTTGAAGATGATACAAAATGGTTTTGTACGCAGGAAACACTGGAAGATATTTTTCCGGCTGCAACACAACCTTCACGAGGTGGAGATGGAAGCTTTGAAATTCCAATCAGTATTCAGTCTGATAGTACAGAGAGGGGATTGGTAGGCAACATCCTTTTAAAGGCTTTGAATATCTTCGGAAAAAAAGCAGTGCAAAAAGAGGTAAGAGAATTGGCAGCAGACCTGGAGAAAAAACATCTGGAAAATTATAGTGGCCTTTACCGGGTAAATAAAAATTTTCAGCTGCAGAAATTTACTGCCGACAATAGCAACGATCCTTATTTTCTGCTCATACATGGAACCAATTCTTCTACCAAAGGATCATTTGGCGAACTTATCAATACTGAATTATGGAACCTACTTCATACCCGCTACCCCAACAGGGTGTTGGCATTACAACATGAAACACTAACGAAAAGCCCCTTGCAGAATGTTGCTGAAATTTTAGAACAATTAGGGGCAACTTCCCGTCTGCATATTATGAGTCATTCACGAGGAGGACTTGTGGGAGACATCATTTGCCGCTGCAGTACAAGCGATGATAATAACCGCTGCTTTGATGTGAATGAGATAAATAAATTTAAAAAACTTGAACGTAAAAATGACTTGATACAAATAGAGCGTATACAGAAAATACTTACGACAAAAAAAATAGCGGTAGAAAAATTTATAAGAGTAGCATGTCCTGCGGCGGGCACAACTCTCACATCAAACCGGCTAGATCATTTTTTTAACATCAGTCTTAACTTAATTGGACTTGGGACAGGATTGGTTGCCAGCCCACTTTACAATAGCTTCCGAAGCCTTATCGCTGCGGTGGTAGATACTAAAAATGATGAGAACATTTTGCCTGGTGTTGAAGCTATGCATCCTCAATCACCTTTCATAGATATTTTGAACAATCCTTCCACGGCAGTATCGCCCACGCATTCAATGGTTATTATTTCAGGCAATTGCAAATCAGCATTTAACCTGAGAGCATTGCTTATCATTGCCAGTAAATTATTTTACCAGCATCGAAATGATCTTGTGGTGAATACAAGTTCCATGTTCAAGGGAACTAAACGAAAAGGCGTGCAATACCTCATGGATGAAGCTACTGATGTAGATCATTTTAGTTATTTTAAAAACAAACGTACAGCAGATGCCATCATACAGGTGATAAATGCAACTGATGAAAAACTCTTACCAGGCTTCCGGCTGATAGAAGAAACCAGCAAGGCAGAACTGGAAAGAAATGCGCTGCTGAACCTTGATGGAGGACAAGTGTTTTCAAATACTGTGACCGGTACCAAACCCATTGTTATTGTTCTTCCCGGCATCATGGGTTCCAATTTATCCGTGAATGAAAAATTAGTGTGGATCAATTATATCCGTTTTATCACAGGTGAACTTACGCATTTGGACATCAATGCAGATAAGGTTGCTGTACCTTCCATAGTGCGCACATCTTATGGAAAATTGGTGCTCTACCTGCAGCAACAATATGATGTAGTAACTTTTGCATTTGACTGGCGTAGGCAGTTAAATGAAGTAGCTATAATACTAAAAGATAAGGTAGAAGAATTACTTAAATATAACCAGCCGATAAAAGTGATCGGCCATTCCATGGGTGGCGTTTTGTTCAGGGATTTTATGGTAACACAAAAAGAAACCTGGCAAAGGCTGAACCAATCTGCAGGATTTAAATTGATATTCCTAGGAGCGCCACTCGGAGGATCATTCCGCATACCATATGTGTTATTTGGTAAAGATGCCATCATCGACAAGTTAAGTAAGATCGATATTTTTCACAGCAAGAAAGAACTGCTGCAGATGTTCTGCAAATTTCCCGGCATATTGAGTTTATTACCCCTTGTAAATGATAACATAAATGATTTTTCAGATGATAAGATATGGAGATTGATGTCTAAAGGCCTGGCAGAAAAAGACTGGCCAGTTCCTTCTGCGACTGACCTTAAGAATTTTAAAAATTACCGGGATAAGATACATGATGCATTGGATGCGAGCGATTATGAAAATGCAGTGTACGTTGCCGGTAGAGATAAATCAACCCCATGCGGTTACAGGATAGATCAAACGGCTGCAGGTCCTGAACTTGTATTCCTGAGTACTGCAGAAGGAGACCAAAGCGTGACCTGGGAAACGGGCATCCCCAAAAAAATGATTGAAACTAATTCCGTGTATTATGTAAATGTGTCGCATGGATCATTGGCAAATGAAGCTTCTATGTTCACAGCAATTACTGAACTGCTTGCAAAAGGAAGTACAGGATTGCTAAGTAAAACAAGACCGGTTGTAAGAGGTGAAGAAAAATTATTTAAAACACCTGATATCACTGACTTTGATATGAGTGCCGATGGTATTGAAAATACATTGCTTGGTTTGGGTACCATGGAAGAGCAGGTTGTACAAACCACGCCGTTGAAAGTAATCATAAGCAAAGGAGACCTACGTTATGCAAGCTTTCCATTGCTGGCCGGGCATTTTGAAAATGATGGAATTCTAAGCGCAGAGAAATCCATAGACAACAATCTTTTGGGAGCATTAACGGAAAGACAAAAGCTGGGCATTTATGCAGGGAAAATTGCTACCAATGATATGTTATTAAATACAACTAACGGTTTTGCGGGAGCGATCATTGTGGGCCTGGGTGAATTTGGTAAACTAAATGCCTTCCAGCTTACCTATACAGTAGAACAGGCCGCTACTAAATATCTTTTATACATACATAGCAATAAAGCAATCCAGGCGCCAGGACTCTCATCACTTATTATTGGTTCGGGCTATGGTGGACTTTCAATTGAAGTTTCTATCCGTGCAATTTGCGAAGGCATACAAAATGCGAATGCGAAAGTGAGGACATTAAAAGAAGGCAATGCAAAACTTATAGAAAAATTAGAATTCATAGAACTCTTTGAAGACAATGCCCTGAGCTGTTTTTATATTTTAAAAAAGATAGAAGCAGATGACAGCAGTGCCCTGAATATTATTACTGACGGAAGTACCATTAAACCATTACTGGGTTTCAAAAAACGCATACCATCCCGTGGTAATGAACAATGGTGGTGGAACCGCATCAATGTTCAGATGCAACAATCTATAGATGGATCTCCTGGCACAAACTGCCTTCAATTCAGTGCATCAACAAATGCTGCAAGAGAAGAACAACGAAACGTGTATAGCAGTACTGTTGTTTTGGAAGAACTTGTAGCTGATCTTTCAACTAATAATCGATGGTCACCTGAACTGGCCAGGGCGATCTTTGAATTACTGATACCAAATGATTTCAAGGACCAGTTAAAAAAACAATCCAATATAAACTGGATACTTGATAAGGCCAGTGCAGCATATCCATGGGAACTACTGCAGGATAGCAGTGTGAATTCAAAACCGCTTAGTGTGAATGCGGGCATGATAAGACAATTGTCAACTGACCAATACCGGGTAAAAATAAATGCCGTTTCAAAAGACAATGCATTGGTCATTGCAGATCCTGACTTGAAAGGATACTTAATGCAACTTCCGGGGGCTCAAAAAGAAGGGGATCTTGTTTGCAAACAATTAGAGTTGAATGGCTTTAAAACCACTTCATTAAAAAATGCAGCAGCGTCCCAGATCATACAGGCGCTGTTCTGTGATGATTATAAATTAATTCACCTTGCTGGTCATGGATTATTTAATGCTGCAGCGCCTTCTCAATCGGGAATGGTGATAGGCAACAATATATTTTTGAGCACACATGAATTAGCACAAATGAGTACCACGCCGGAACTGGTATTTGTGAATTGTTGTTTCCTTGGAAAAACTGATGCAGTAGCCGAAGAGTTGTACCGGAACCGTTATAGGCTTGCTGCAAATATTGGAACCCAATTAATTGAGAATGGTGTGAAGGCAGTTGTTGTAGCAGGCTGGGCCGTTGATGATGCAGCTGCACTTGATTTTACGGGCGAGTTTTATAAATCAATGTTCGCAGGACAAGATTTTGGTACAGCGATTTTAAAAGCCAGGAAATGTGTTTATGGAAAATATAAAGCTAATAATACCTGGGGTGCCTATCAATGTTATGGGGATCCTTTTTATAAATTCCGGGAACAGCGGGCAAGCAGTTTTGTTTACAAGCCTTCATTTGTTATTGCAGAAGAAGCAGTGATGGAATTGTACAACCTGGCCAATGAGATGGGAATGGGCAGCTATGTTCACAGTGATTTTATTTTAAGATTGCAGGCGATAACGGATGCGGTAGATGTGGCTGGCATACGCAATGCCGCTATTACAGAATCAGAAGCAATGATCTATGCAGACCTCTATGAATACAATATGGCCATTGGCAAATTTGAAAGTTTATTGTCGATGGAAGATGCAGGTTTTTCCGTAAAAGTGCTGGAGCAATATTGTAATGTAAGGGCAAAGAAATACCTGCATGATTATTTAAAAGATAGATCATTGCAGAAGGATCTTCTACAGAAAATGGACGATGTATTACTGGGGTTAGAAAATCTTCTCACAATCAGTCCAACCAGTGAAAGGTATAATATCATGGCAAGTTGTTACAAACGTAAAGCAGGACTTAGTAACGGCATCATTCAAAAAAATAATGCATATGGTGATGCAGCATATTTTTATCATAAGGCATACAGTATAAACCCGTCGGCTTATGCATTGGTAAATTGGCTGCAAATGGAATTTGTACTCATCATGCAAGGCAAAAGAAAATGGAAGCAGACAGTAAAGTCAACGGCAGGGGCGTACCAGTTATACTCACTGGAAGAAGCAATAATTAAATTAAAACTTGCACAAAAAAACATAGAAGAAAATACCAACCTGGAATATTTTAATATTACAGCAAGAGCTGCTTTGCTCATTACTGGTCTATTACTGGAACCATCGCAGGCAAAAGATCCTGCGACTTGGGACAGCATTACAAGGATTTACTCGGATGCGTGGAAGAAGGCCGGTACCAAAGCAAAAAGAATTTCGGAAACAGAACAATTAATGCTACTCACAGATTCACTCGCCCTTAGTAAGAACCGGAACATCATAACGATCAATAAAAAAATGAACGCTTTAAAAGATAGCCTGGAAAAAATGATCTGAGCTTAGCTCAATTGTTGTTTTAAAAAACTTTCTATGGTACTGCAGGGTATTAGAAAAGGTTTTGAATCAATCACTATATTTAATTCCTGGGCCGCTACGGTATAAGAACCTGCGACAGTATTTCCAAAAACGGTGATATCAAAATTCCCGGCATTAGTATCTCCGGTAAAATTACCGCCTTGCTTTTGTACGGTATTTTTTGCTTTATTTAATATCTCTTCTGCTTCGCCGCTAAAGGGTATCGAAAAATTACATGCTGACATAATGATTGATTAAGTGTGAATTACTATAATGCAAATTTAGTGCAATCAGGGAATTATAGCCTTTTGCCAGGCAAACTAAAAAAGGAACGGTTTATGTATTATTGATGAGTACATAAATTATTTTCAAAATTTAAATTATAAACCCATGTCAAAATCAAGTTATATCAGCGGCATAATATTGGGTGCTGCAGCGGCTTTGGCCCTTTACAAGTTTTTCAGTATGACAGAAGAAGAGAGAGATGAATTGCTACACGACATAAAAGAAAAAACTAAAGACCTCTTAGACAATGCAGAGGACACTGTAGAAAAAGTAGAACACTATGTGGCACAAATAAAAGAAAAGGGTGAAGGGGAATGGGTAGATAAAATGTACCTGGCAAAAAAGATGATCAGAGAGTTTTATGGCGCTTCGGAAGATAAAGTAAAATCACTTGCAAGAACTGCAGGTGTGAATGCATAAGATAAAATCTCATCCAGGGCAATTCAATAAAAAAGCTGCGAATGTAAAATTCGCAGCTTTTATTTATTGTTTAATTGGGGGATTAATTCCTTCCGTCTTTTTTGTCTTTTGATCTTCCAATGATATATCCGCCACCTGCTCCAAGTACGGCACCAATGATGGCACCTTTTGCATTATGACCGATAACTGCACCTGCTACTGCTCCGGCACCAGCTCCAATGGCTGCACCTTTTGCCGCTTTACTCCATCCTTTCTTTCTTGCAGGAACTGTACTTGCAGTTGTTCCTGATGAACTTGAAGTACCACTACTTGAAGTGGAACTTCTCCTGGTTGATGTGCTGGCTCTTCTTGGCGCCGTGGTATTTCTTACAGGCGCATTCACTACAGGTTGTGCTGCTGCTGCCGAATAGCCTGAGCCTACACCATATATGCCACTGCTGACAACCTGTTGATTATTGTATCCAGTATCAGAATTACCATTATAATTATAGTTTCCACTGTCTGATAATAGTACCATTGATCTGTCTGTTTGTAACGATGATTTTTGCTTACATGCTCCTAATGCTGCTAGGAGGGTAAGTCCAAATAATATCTTTTTCATGATTTTAAGGTTTAAATGCTTTATTTATTAGTTCGATATCCTATATAGTACAATATCATGCCAGTACTTGTTATCAATGCTAAAGTTTATTATAAAAAGCAAAATGCCACTGATTTACAGTGGCATTTATATATAATTGTTTAATACTACCACCTATAGCTATTGATATAATTACTAATATCATCTCTTGATGCCTGTGAAGTAAACACATCAATGATCTGGCGTACGTTTCCCGGATCTGCAATAGATCTTAAAGAAGCCTTCGCCATATCAAGGCGGTCGGGTTCATCATTGTCCAGGCTTATTAACCTGATGGCCTGGGCCGTACTGAAATAATTATTTATATTAGAAAATGCAGTAAGCACTCCAGATTTTTTTGCACCGGGCAACCATTGACTACGCAATTGATTATACAATTCCGTAAAGCTTGCATCCATCATAGGCGTTTTAGTAGTAGGTGATGTATATACATCTGTTGTTGATCCAGTTGTTGATCCAGTAGAATAACTCCTTATATATGCTGCCAGTTCATCTCTCCTGGATTGAACGGTAAATAAGTCATACAATAAGCTGAAATTAGCAGGATCTATAATTGACCTGTAAGATGCCTTAGCCATATCAAGCCTGTCAGCTTCATTATTGTCTAAACCCACAAGTGTTCTTACTTGTGTTGATGTAAAATAATTAGCTGTGTTAGCAAATGTTTCTAATATGGTTGATTTTTTAGCACCTGGCAACCACTGCCGGCGGATATTATCATAAAGCGTAGAAAAATTTACGTCACTCATTGCTACATTACCAGTAACAGTGCTTGTAGCTCCACCATAAGTGTAGCCTGGGCCGGGATTACGTGGATCAAATGACCTCACAAAATATGCAAGCTCATCTCTTCTTGCCTGTGTAGAAAATGAATTGATAATACTTGTATAATTAGCCGGATTTACTACCGCCCTGTAAGCAACCTTAGTCAATTGAAATCTTTCATTCTCATCCCCAATCAACTGAAGTATCTGTGCTACCTGGTTTGTAGAAAAATAATTACCTGTAGTCATGAAGATTGCATTCAGTGCGTTTACTTTAGAACCCATCTGGTACCTGGACTGTATATCATTATAGATGCTACGAAAGTTAACATCGGACATTGCCTGGTTGTAAGTATTTGTGCCTGTTCCATTAGTATTTTGTGAACTGTTTGTGCTCACATAAGCTGCAAGGTCGTTCCTGCTATTTTGAGTTCTAAGAAGCGAATAAAGACTGCTGAAATTTGCAGGATCAGTAACTGTTCTATAAGCTGATTTTGCAAGTGGAAGCCTATAACTATCTCCATTTACTAATTGTAGTAACTGTCCAACCTGTGACGAAGTAAAATAATTACCGTTGGTTCTGAAAGCAGTATTTATTTTTGCTGCTCTTGAACTTGATTGGTAAGTTGATCTTACATCGTTTACCAACACAGAAAAATTAACGTCGCTCATAGATGTGTTGTAAGTACCAGTACCGCTACCATTCCGGTTTCTTCTTCTCCTGGTTTCACTTAAGGTAACATTTCCGTTACCATTTACCGTTATGGCCAGGTCATAACCTGACCTTGTGTTGAATATTCTTTCATTGCGGCGGTTGGTATTTGTTTGATTGATATTAACTATTTGTAAACTGTGCTGACCAACTGCTACATTCTCAATAAGAGCCGTGTTCAAACGGCCGGAAGCCGAACTGCTTGCATCAGTTGTAAAGGGATAATTAACCCCATCAACATATACCTGTTTATTGAGATTGCCATTAATGGTTACTGTAACAGCACTGTTCTGGGCATATATACTGACCGCTCCAAAACAAGTGACTAAAAAAATTAATAGTGCTTTCATAATTCCTTTCTTTAAAATTTAAAAATTATTTTTTTCCTTTCGATATTAAACAAAGTCTGTGCCGCAAGAATAAAGCTGATCTAAACCTTTCAAATACTATTCATTGACAGGCAGCCAATTAGGATTTTTCTTTAAGTAAGTTAAATAGCAACTAACTTTCCCGAATTATTAAAACTATTATTATGGTACTTATTATTTTGGGCATTATCTTATTATTTGTAACGCTGGCTTTAAAAGCAGTGCCTGCACTTCAACACCGGGTAAAAACGCTTAGGATTGTAGCAGTAGGATTAATCGTATTGGGTATATTCTCATCTTCCTTTGTTCAGGTAAATGCAGGACAGGTAGGCGTAAAAAAATTATTTGGCAGTGTTCAGCCCGACGTACTTTCCAGTGGCCTGCATGTAATCAATCCGTTAATAGATGTTGAGAATTTTGACATCAAAACACAGAATTATACCATGAGTGGACTGCATGATGAAGGCAAGCAAGTGGGTGATGATGCCATAAGGGTGCTTACTGCTGATGGGCTTGAAGTAACAATAGATCTTACAGTATTGTATCGGGTATTACCTAATGAAGCCCCAAGGATTGTAAAAGAGACAGGAAGTGATTATGAAGATAAAGTTGTGCGACCTATTACTCGTACACGGATAAGAGACAATGCAGTTTATTATGATGCAATCGCATTGTATAGCACCCGCCGGGATGAATTCCAGACACGAATCTTTAAGGGTATAGAACAGGATTTCAGTAAGCGGGGATTGTTACTTGAAAATCTGTTAGTGCGAAATATTACGCTGCCTGCGACAGTTAAAAGCTCTATTGAACAAAAGATACAGGCAGAGCAGGACGCACAAAAAATGCAATTCGTTTTGCAAAAAGAAAGGCAGGAAGCAGACCGCAAAAGGGTAGAGGCACAGGGTATCGCTGATTACCAGCGTATCATAAATGAAAGTCTTACAGACAGGCAATTGCAATATGAGCAAATCCAGGCAATGAGAAACCTGGCTGCCTCAGCAAATGCCAAGATGATTTTTATGGGTGGAAAAGGTGCGCCGGTGATATTGGATACGAAGTAGATTGAAGGTCAAGTTTCAACGTTGAAATATCAACGTTGAAATATCCTTTGAGTTAGTGATTACCTTCTACAATTATCATTATCATCTAATAATTATATCGTTCATCATCGTTCTTTCGGCTATGTAAGTTTAATCTTACTTCCCATTCCATGTACACCTGCACAAGTTCTACCTCTGCATAAAAATTTTTATAGGCCGGTAATGATGAGGATGGTTTTAAACTGCTTACGGTGAACTTGAGAGAAGTCTGGGGCTCTTCCATCTCACCTTTGAATTTCAATACAGTATCGTCAATTTTTAAGTTGCTTTTCTTCACCAGGCGAAAGCAATTCTTATAAACTTTCACAGCTTCCTTATAGTCTTCTCCTTTATACATAAGGGCCTGCCAGCCGGCGGTTGTATCCTCTACAGAATGATAGCGCATTACCAAACATTGCTGTGCGCCTGGGATACCTTGGTGAGACCGGTAAGTATCTACGTCTGGAAGCTGTGATATATTTTCTGATTGTATGGAATAAAAATTTCCTTCGTAACTGGCAACTACCAGCTGTAATGAATCCGTAAATGCATTTGATGGAAGAATGGATTTGTAAAATTGTGCATGGCAAAGTAAAGAGGTTGCCATAACGCAAGAGGCAAGGATTAGTTTTCTCATAGATGAAGATAGTTTTATGCAATCTATATTATTTTTATGTATGGCTTATGCATTTAGTTTTTTTAGAATAAAAACTACAATAATTTCTCTCATAAACTACATGCAAACAATTTGTGGCAGGTTATCTTTGAATCCTTATCCAGTACCCCTGAAAGAACACTGATCTACCGTATCCATCATCAATGAAAAAAAAGAATGTCTATGAAAAACCTTCGTCCTAACGAAGGTTTTTTTTATTTCACTTCCTCCCGGAATTAGAATTATTTCGAATCATTTTCATTCAATCCACTACATCTTACAAAATCCTATAAGACTAATTTTGTGTCATCAATCCAATATCCCATTGATAGCTGAAATCTATCCATTCCAAATTGAAAAGCCTTCGTCCCTAACGAAGGTTTTTTTTAATTTAATGATCACCAAATATTTATAACAGCGATTGATTGCTTTTAAACCAATTCTTTCCTGGAGCCTCCATCATCAAGCAAAAGAGAAAGCCTTCGTACCTAGCGGAGGTTTTTTTATAGGATATTTACATTAACTATTTCACCACTACAAGAAAATTGTTAATTATACTACAAAATACTGTTAATGGAATGTCCATCTTTACTATCTAATAACCAAACAGCAAAAAATTACCTTCTTATCAGCAAAATTTTTACCCGAATAAATGCCTTTACCAAAGAAACCTTCGAAAGAAGGTTTTCTTATTTTATGTATATCCCAACAACAAGGCAGATGGCACAAACAATAAACAACATTATTAGCAGGGGATAGATAAATCGCCACCAGGCTTTTAAAGAAACATTGGCGAGTGCCAGTGACGGCAGAATGAGGCCCGTCGGCGTCATAAAGCCCATGATTCCCATTCCAAATAAATATGCATTCACGATCTCCCGGCCTGGAACATTTACCAGCAATGCCAGCGAACCCATGATAGGCATAGTAAGCACCGCCATGCCCGAAGAGGAGGAAATAAAAAGTGTAAATACCATATACATACACAGAAGCAAAACAATAAATAATGCGGGAGGCATGGTGCTCACCAGTTGTGCAGCATAAAAAATAATACTATCACTTATCTGTCCTTCATTAAGCATTACAGTAACGCCTCTAGCAACACCGATGATCAATGCTACGGGCAAGATACCTTGCGCACCTTCTATGAACTGCTTTATAAATACGCTTTCCGGAAGACGCAGAACGATTGCGGCAAGTATAGAGGACGCAAAGAAAAGTGTTGACATCTCCAGCAACCACCAATCAAAAAATACAACCCCTGCAATCATGCCCAAAAATGTTGCGGCAAAAATGATGAGTGTTAGTTTATCACGGGTCTCAAGAGGAGCAGGCTTTACTGTTGTTGGAATAGCAGGCTTCGTAATTTCCCCACCCGTTTTATAAACAAAGCTGGCAGTAGGATCTTTTTTCACCTTATTGGCGTATCGCACAAAATACCAGATGCTGATTGCCGTGGTGATGACAAACATGATGATCCTTTCTGTCAACCCTTCCGTCCAGTTTATACCTGCAGCATTAGAAGCAATGATGGTAGAGAATGGATTTGTAAATGAAGAAAGTGTTCCCAACTGTGTTCCAGCAAAGATCACTGCCACAGGCAAAATCAGGTCATATCCTGCAGCAATGAAAATAGGTATCAGTACAGGAAAAAAAGCAAGTGCCTCTTCTGCCATGCCATACGATGATCCTCCAAAAGAAAATAAAAATGTAAGAATGATGATAAGCCATGATTCCCTTCCCTTCATCTTGTAGGATAATACAGCAAGGCCTCTTATCATAGCACCCGATTCATTGATGATCTGAATAAAAGCACCGATCAGTATAACAAAGAAAATAATATCTATCGAATCATAGATGCCCTTTACAGGTCCTTTGAATATGGCAATGATGCCTTGCTTTTGGGAAGGCATTTTTTTATAAGTACCCGGAACAGATACAGGCTTGCGGATGCTGCCAGATGAAAATCGCTCTAATGGAATTAATATTCCCAGGCTATCAATCGTATGTTGGGTAAATGGTAAAACAGTTTCGCCCGCAGCGCCCTTGTATAAGAAACTTTTATTATCAGCATACGCCAGTGTATCATATTTCCCGGCAGGAATAAGCCAGGTAGCTATTGCACCTATCACGATTACAAGCATTAAAATAGTTAAAGGAGAAAGCAACTTTTTTTGCGCAGCCATGTTTGTTAGTTTGCTTAAAGATAAGTATGCCTTCTTAATCTTGCAATTCATCATTTAGTCCCGAACTTTGCAAAGGAATGAAAGCATCAACGGTAAAAGAAATAAAAAGTGCCCTGGAGAGTTCAGGCCACGCAGATTTGTTGCAATTATGCATGCGTCTTATTAAGTTTAAAAAAGAAAATAAGGAGCTGGCAACTTACGTATTATTTGAAGCAGAAAATGAAACCGGCTATATTATCCAGGTAAAAGATACACTTGACTTGTTGTTTGCAGAAGTTAATAAAACGAATCTTTACTTTGCTAAAAAGAACCTTCGTAAAATAACCAGGACTGCAAATCGCTTTATAAAATATACTGAAGTGGCAACAACAGAAGTTGATATACTTTTATATGTTGCTGAAGCCATGAAGGACCTTAACCTTCCATTACATAAATCTGCAGCGCTACTAAATATTTTTAACGGCCTGCTGAAGAAGATTGAAAAAGTTATGAGCGGGCTTCATGAAGACCTGCAATATGATTACCATCGCCAGCTCTCAACCCTGAAAGCTAAGGCTTAAATTTTCCTTTATACGTTTTGCGAAAATCATAATAATCCGGCAGCGATACGTTTTGCACATAACCATTGCCGGGATTATGACTTATGTATTCCTGGTGATAAGTTTCTGCTGTGTAAAAATTATTCAGAGGAATCACCTGCGTTACTATCTTATTGCGGTATTGTTTTGCATCTGTAATTTTCTTTATAGCATCTTGTATGATCTGCTTTTCTTTTTCATTCCTGTAGAAAGCAATAGATCGGTATTCAGTACCCATATCATTTCCTTGCCTATTGAGGCTGGTAGGATCATGACTTGCAAAAAAAGCATCTACCAGCGTGGCAAAACTTATTTTGCTACTGTCATAGTAAATCTGTACGGTTTCTGCATGACCCGTTCTTCCGCTGGCAACATCTTCATAGCTTGGACTTTTAGCAGTGCCACCTGCGTAACCAGATACAGCATCCCTTACACCCGACAGGCTCTGGAAAATAATTTCTGCATGCCAGAAACATCCTTCTGAAAAAGAGGCTACAGATTCTTTAGCTCCCGGCTTTGCCGCCGTAGCTACTGAAACCGGATATGGTTTATTTTGCTGTGCACATGAGATCATAGTCACAAAGGAGATCAATGCCGTTATTATAATTTTCATTTGCTTTGTTTTGAATAAAAACGAAATGTTGATTATGATAGTTTTGAATTCACTGTTAATTTAAACCTAACAGCGATCTTTTTCCTTTAAATTAGCAGGCTAATCTATCATTGTCTAAAGATAACTCATGATAAAAACATTCTTTGTTATAATACTCTCCATTTGCTTTCCTTTCACAATTTTTTCACAGCAACCCGTTTTTACTATTGCGATGAAAACAGCACAAATGGATGCAGTGAGGGAAGCTGCAAGACATGCATGGGAAGGCTATAAAAAATATGCATCTGGCTTTGATGACCTGAAACCACTTACCAAAACCGGGAAGAATTGGTATAAGCATTCACTGCTGATGACGCCTGTAGATGCATGGGATACTTTCACATTACTTGGACTGGATAAAGAAGCATCAGAAGCCAAAGCGATGATCTTGGAGAAACTAAGTTTTGATGTAGATGATGATGTGCAGGTTTTTGAAATAACCATCCGGCAACTGGGAGCCCTTATAACTGCTTATGAAAAGGATGGAGATAAAAGATTTTTAAATCTTGCTACCGACCTGGCTAACAGGATGATGCCTGCATTCAAAACTAAAACCGGCATACCGTACAGGTACGTACACCTGCAGACAGGCGCTGTGCATGATTCCATAAACAACCCTGCAGAGATTGGAACACTCATGATGGAGTTTGGACAATTATCAAAAATAACTGGCGACAGCCAATATTATAATGCTGCAAAGAAAGCCATCATGGCAGTGTATAACCGGAGAAGCAAGTTAGATCTGCCGGGAGAAAGAATAGATATCAATACCGGTAAATGGGTAAGCACTGCAACCCATATCAGTGGTTATATAGATTCTTATTTTGAATACCTGTACAAAAGCTGGCTGCTCTTCGGAGACAAAGATTTCAAAACCGCCTTTGATGTGCACAATAGGGCAATAAAGAAATACCTGCTTAAACCTACAACACACGGAACCTTTCTGCAGCATGTAGATATGAATACAGGCAAATTGTTATCCACCACTTATGGAGCACTTGATGCATTTTATGCAGGGCTATGCGGATTTGCCGGTGATATGAAAACAGCCAGGCAGATACAGGATGCCAACTATTACATGTGGACGCATTACAATATAGAGCCAGAAGAATTTGATTTTTTAGCAGACACGGTATCGGCACCGTACTATATCCTCAGACCCGAAAACCTGGAGAGCTGTTTTTATCTGCACAGGCTTACCAATGACGACAAATATTTGTTCATGGGAAAAAGAATGGTAGATGATATATTGACACATTGCAGAACGGAAGATGCCTTTGCATCCATCAGGAATGTTAAGACCTATGAAAAAATGAATTCAATGGAAAGCTTCTTTTTCGGAGAAACATTGAAATACGCCTACCTCATATTTGCACCTGCTCAAACAGTTAACCTTAAGAAGCAGGTCTTCAATACAGAAGCACATTTATTCAATATCATAAACAAGTGGAAATGATAAAGGGTATCAATGACTTTAATAATGTTTTCTTTATCGGCATAGCAGGTACCGGTATGAGTGCCATTGCACAATACCTGGCAGGCATTGGCAAGAATGTGAGTGGCAGCGATCGTTACTTTAAGCCAGGGGAAGAGAACGATACACGGAACAAGTTGCAGAAGATGAGTATTTCCTGTTTCCTGCAGGACGGCGAAGGCATCACCAATGCAACTGACCTGGTGGTTGTTTCCACAGCAGTAGAAGACACGGTTGCAGAAGTACAAAAAGCAAAATCACTTGGCATACCAATCCTAAAAAGAAGCGAATTGCTTGCACTTATTGCAGAGAGTAAGCGCACCATTGCTATTGGCGGTACATCGGGCAAGAGTACTACTACTGCTATGCTTTATGATATTATGGAAGCGGCTGGTATGAAGCCTTCCGTGATCAGCGGTGCAGGACTTGTAAGTATTATAAAGACAGGCCGGATCGGCAATGCCATTGTAGGTGATGAAAGCCAGGGGGCTGCAGGTTGGCTGATCATAGAGGCAGATGAGAGCGATGGATCTATTGTGCAATACAAACCGGAGGTTGGCTTATTGCTCAATGTTGATAAGGACCACCAGGAAATGAACGAGCTGCTAATCATCTTCAGCACGTTTAAATACAACACTAAAAAACTTTTCATCGTAAACCAGGATAACAATACGGCCGCACACCTTTCACAAAGAATAGAACAGGATTTTTCTACGAAGGAAAAATCTGCTGCTGGTTACATTGCAAAAGATTTTAAGCAGGAAGGATTAAAGATATCTTTTACCGTAAAGGACCAGGCGTTTCACCTTAATACTTTGGGCGCACACAATATGGAAAATGCACTGGCAGCGATAGCAGTGGCAAACCAGTTGGGTGTATCCATGCAAACTTGTGCGGAAGCACTCTCACGCTATGAAGGTATTTACCGCAGGCACCAATTGCTCGGCATTCAAAACGGCATTTACGTAATAGATGATTATGCACATAATCCCGTAAAATGCGCTGCTTCTATTAAAGCATGCCAGCCAGTTGCTGCTAAAGTCATTGCATGGTTTCAACCGCATGGTTACGGGCCAACACGTTTCCTGAAAGATGATTTTATAAAAGAGATAACAGAAGCATTAAGGCCGCAGGATGAGATATGGATGAGCGAGATATTTTATGCAGGCGGCACCGCTGTGAAAGATATATCTGCGAATGATTTGATAGATGGCATCAGGCAAGCGGGAAAAAATGCTTTTTTTGTAGAAGACAGGAATGATTTTTTTCAATCAGTAAGATCTCATTTTACAAACGATGCAGTATTGTTGCTAATGGGTGCAAGAGACCCGGGCCTTGAAGCATTTTCAAATAATACATGGAAGCAGGTAAACGAAATGCTATAATCCCTTGACAACTTTAATTACACATATCAAACAATTGCATGGCTGCAGGCAAGCCCCCCAACTACTAAGAGGAGCCGCACTTGCAGACCTGCCATTTATAGAAAACGCATACCTTCTGGTAGAGGATGGCCTTATTGCAGATTATGGTGCTATGCACGATCTGGATTGGAAACTACCGGCCTTGCCAAAGGATATAATAGATGCGTCGGGGCAAATGATTTTGCCTTGCTGGTGCGACAGCCATACCCACCTGGTATTTGCTGGCAGCCGGGAGAACGAGTTCAGGGATAAGATAGAGGGCGTGTCTTATGCGGAGATAGCAGCAAGGGGAGGAGGCATCCTGAATTCTGCCAGGAAACTGAATGAGACGAGTGAAGATAGCCTCTATGCCGAAGCATACAAACGCC
>JBDSEE010000170.1:0-47945 GCA_039920245.1 Ferruginibacter sp. | reverse complement strand
AATTACAAACAACTGGAACATGGCGCCCGTTATAAGCACACTCTTCAAAAGTGAACACTTTTACGATGTAGCAAACCAGGGCGTAATGATAAAAAGCCCCATAGACTTTATCGCAGGCACGCTTCGTACCATGAACATAAATACGACACCGCCTGCTGGCGCCACACAAATTGTAAATCAATATGGCGTCTGGCAATACTTTCACAACTATGCGAATACTAATTTAGAACAGGGCTATGGCCTGGTACCAAATGTATCGGGATGGAAGGCATATTACCAGGATCCTACTTTTTACCAGAACTGGATAAACTCAAATGCCATACAAAAAAGGGCAACCTTACTAACCTCTTTTATAAATGGATTTACAAACAACAGCACGCTGATTAAAATAGATCCTATTGCCTGGGTACAACAGTTTCCAAATGCTACCATCCAGGATCCTGACCTGCTGATTGATGCCATTATACCTTTAATGCTACCCGTAGATCTGCCCGCAACTTATAAAACCGATACCAAAGTTCAAACCTTGCTGGCAGGCCAGGTAACAAACAGCTACTGGACCACCGCATGGAATAACTATGTAGGAAACCCCACAACCACTAACGCCAACATTGTAAAGACACGGTTAAACTCACTGTTAACCACCTTCCTTCAATTGGCAGAATATCAATTAATGTAGCCTTTAAAAAGACATGTTATGGACCGTAGAAAGTTTTTAGGTAATACCGCTCTTTTCTCAGTGCCGATGATGCTGAAAGGTATCCCTGTTTTTGCAGGTGATGGACTCTTGCATCCTTTTTTACAGGCTCTGGCAATGCCTTCCGGCAACTGTGATCGCATATTGGTCGTTATACAAATGAACGGGGGAAATGATGGTCTTAATATGGTGGTGCCATTAGACAGGTACGCAGAATTAAATAATGGCAGGGCCAGTATTTTATTGCCGGCCGCATCGGTTCTACCCCTCAATGGTACCGCTACTACAGGTCTTCACCCCGCTATGACAGGGTTGCGTGACCTGTTTAACCAGGGTAAACTTAATGTAGTTCAGGGCGTTTCATACCCTAATCCTAACTTTAGCCATTTCCAGGCTCAGGATATCTGGTTTACTGGTTCAAATACGCTTCCCTCACCAGATACAGGATGGCTGGGAAGACAACTTGATACAGCAAATCCCGGGTTTCCTATCGGTTTCCCAAATGCCACAAACCCTGACCCACTGGCAATACAAATAGGCGGGGCGCTCCCATTGTCTCTTCAGGGACCTAATATCAATATGGGTTATAATGCACCAAATCCCGCCGCATTGGTTAACGTTGCCACCGGAAATCCTGGCCCTGCTCCCGTAAGTGATTATGGAACAGAACTTACTTTTTTACGCCTCATGAAGGACCAGAGCAATGCCTATGCAACCCGAATCACGGCAGCCTACAACGCTCAACTCACGCAGTCTACTATGTATCCTGTAACGGGTAATACGCTTGCCGACCAACTTAAAATAGTAGCAAGATTGATAGGCGGCGGCCTGGCAACACCCGTATATATCGTTAACCATCCCGATACTTTTGATACACACGTTAACCAGGTAAATGCAGGAGATACAACGAACGGTTACCATGCAAATATCTTATCCAAACTTTCCGTTGCCATCTCTGCTTTCCAGGATGATATTACCCTCATGGGCAAAGCAACAAAAGTTACAGGCATGACCTTCAGCGAATTTGGACGCAGGGTTATCAGTAATACAAGCAGTGGCACAGATCATGGGTCAGGCGCTCCGGTGCTGTTTTTTGGAGCAATGCTTAACCCGGGAGTGAACGGTACATCGCCTGTATTACCCACAATTCCAACTTCAAATACCCAGGTTCCTTTACAATTCGATTTCCGGCAATTGTATGCAACGGTTATGCAAGACTGGCTTTGCATGACGGCCGCTGAATCACAAACGATACTGAATGGCAATTATGCAAAGCTGCCCATCTTTGCCAGTGTAGTTCCACTTACTGGAATTGAGCTAAAAGCAAGATGGGAAAATGACTTTGCAAAATTAGACTTTACTGTTTTTGACAATGACAGCTATAACTTTTTCGAAATTGAGCGCTCTTATGATTCCGTGAATTTCTTACAATTACAATCGATAAATAATGCAAGTAGTAATAGCCTGCAGGTTTATACTTATAAAGATGATCGTAATAGGGCACCGGAACTTTTCTACCGCATAAAAGGAATAACCAGGCAGGGCGCTGTCATGTACTCCAATGTTGTTTCACTGAAAAATGTACATACACAACAGGTGCGGATCTTTCCTAACCCGGTAAAAGATTTCAGGATTAATATTGAATTCTTAAGCAAGGTGAATGAGAATGTGGAGATAACTATCCTGGGCACACTGGGTGAAAAGCTTTATTACAATCAATTGAACCCCGGTGGAAACCGCACCATATTTATCCGGGTACCTGCCTTATTCAGTGTACAAACAATGTATATATTAAATATCAGTTATGGCGGAACGGTAGTAAATGAAAAGATCTTATTTGAATAGAAACCCGGTAGAGATATTAATTAATAAAATAATAAATAAAGAGTACCTTACTCTTTCACCTAATAAAACTCTTATTTATGACAATGAAACTTAGACCAGCACTTTGCCTGGTAATCACCGCCTTTATTTTTGCTGCATGCTCCTCGCCTGATACGGCTAAGGTAGAAACCAAAACTGCTTTTGACATGGATAAAGCTAAAACTGAGATCCAGGCGATGGAAGATGCCTTTGCTGCAGGAGAAAAAGCTAAAGATGCCAAAGCTGTTGCAGCCTATTATAGCGATGATGCAATTAGTTATAACCGAAACAGGGAACCAACCAAGGGTCGGGCAGCTATCCAGGACAGCATTGCAAAAGATATAGCAAAAGACACTTCCGGCAACTACAATGTATATAAAGTTGTTGACCTGTTTGGAGATGATAATATGGTGGTAGAAGTAGGCTCATGGAATAAAATGAACGCCTCAGGTACGGAAATAGATCACGGGCATTATATGTCGTGCTTTCAGAAAAGAGATGGCAAATATCAGTGCGTTCGTGATATGAGTGTTGCATCTACGCCTGCAAAGCATGTGATGTAAGAATTAACTCCCAACAATAAAAATAAAAATAGCCGCCCATAAGGCGGCTGTTTTCATAAGGTGAATATTGTTTTACTTAATTGTTTTCCCTACGGTTATCATTCCTTTCGTATCTGTCATCATCTCCATCATCTTCCCTATCATGCTTATTTTTCTTGTTTTTATAATGACCTTTTTTCTTCCCTTGCTGATGGCCCCATGCACTATTACCAGGACTGTTACCACGGTTATCATAACCACCGTTATTATTATTATTGTTATATCCACCATTTCGGTTTTGGTTGTTATTGCCATAGCCGTTTTGGTTTATACGCACCTGGCCATTTTGATCTACATCAATATATACATCAGAAGCCCCCAGGTTAAACTGTTGGGTAGATATCAGGTTCCTTTTCTTTCCAATTCCAAATACGCCATTTGAAACTACCTGGTAAACATTCACTGTATGGGCACCCTGGTAAAGATCAGTTATGGCAGTTTGACCTACTCCGTTATTATATACCCTGCCATCAATATTTATTTCATAACCCGTTCTTGAATTAAGAATAACCTGTGATGCGGAAGCAGAAATGGCGAATAACAACATCCCAGCTAAAAGAAGACTACTAAACTTTTTCATGATTTCTAAGTTTTAAAATGTTACTTTCTATCTCAACCGGCAGAGGAATAAAAAGCGGAATATGCTATACCGGTTATTCTATAATTCAATCAGAGTGCCAATAAGGAAAATGGTTTACGCTAAGCTTTGTTAAAACCGGGATTTAGGAATGCTTTGGGAAATATAAGTAGTAGAAAACCGATTTAGGGGAAAGTTTGCAAATTTAAATGGTAGTCCCCGCACTCTTTATGATCATCACCAGCCACGGAGCAGGTCGATGAAGCCGATATGGGAAGTTTTATTTTAGGACAGCTTGCATAAAAAATGTCGGGAAATTATCTAAACCCAATAAAATGAAATTAATGTAAGGAAGGTTTATCACTCATGTAAAAGATCAATTTCCCCCCCGTCATTATTTGCTTATGGTCGATAAAAAATCCCTCAAGCTTTTTCCCGTTAAGCGTTATACTTTCCACATACACATTCTTAGCCGATTGATTCTTTGCTTCAATAGAAAAAGTTTTTCCATTATCAAGTTTTAGGATAGCTGCATTAACTGCAGGACTCCCGATAGAGTATAATGTATTACCTGGCGACACCGGGTAAAAACCTAAGCTGCTAAAAACATACCATGCGCTCATTTGACCTGCATCATCATTTCCCCCCAGGCCGTCAGGAGTATTTTTGTATTGCATATTTAAGATCATTCGCACACGTTCCTGTGTTTTCCAGGCAGCTCCTGCATAGTTGTACAAGTATGAAACATGATGGGCTGGCTCATTCCCATGAACATAACCACCAATTATCCCGTCCCGTGTTATATCTTCTGTCTCAGCAAAGAAAGCATCCGGCAAATGCATTGTGAAAAGCGTGTCCAGGTAATGAATAAACTTTTCTTTACCTCCCATAAGCCCGATCAAAGCTACAGGGTCCTGCGGCACAAATAGGCTGTAGTTCCAGGAATTGCCTTCAATAAATCCCTGGCCGTTTGTAGTCATTGCATCAAAGCCAGGCGTAAAACTTCCGTCCACTTTACGGGCATGCATAAAACCCGTGCCGGCATCAAATACATTTTTATAGTTTGCAGAACGCTTAATAAATTCATTATAAATATCCAACCTGTTTAGCTTCTTGGCAAGCTGGGCTATACACCAATCATCATATGCGTACTCAAGTGTGGATGATGCAGATGTACCACTTTTTTCTGCCGGCAGGTAACCCATGTCGATATATGGTCCGATACCTTCGTAACTTCTGTGCCTGCCAGTAGTAATACATGCGTTCAAAGCATTCATGGCATTAAAACTATTGGCACCTTTTATAATCGCATCAGCAATAACGGAGACAGCATGGTATCCGCTCATGCACCAGTTATCATTGGCAGAGTTGCTCCATACGGGAAGCATGTGCAGGCTGCTTTGGTCATAATGCTTAAGCATGCTTTGCACCATATCCCCATTTCGGTTTGATTGTATAATATTGAACAGCGGATGCAAGGCACGATAAGTATCCCATAAAGAAAATGTAGTGTAATTCGTAAATCCTTTAGCGGTATGCATCTCCTGATCCAGGCCTTTATAACGTCCATCTACATCCATGTAAACAGTAGGGCTAATAAAGGCATGATAAAGAGCAGTATAAAAATTCTCTTTCTCCGTAATGGCTCCTTCTATTTCAATTTTATGTAATTCTGTTTCCCATGCGTTTTGTGCGGCTTGTTTCACTGCATCAAAATTCCAACCCGGGGTTTCTGTACGCATATTTAGCAATGCGCCTTGCATGCTTACTGAAGAAAGGGCCATTTTTATTTTAATCTTTTCCTGGTCCGCTGTTTTAAAATCAAAGTGCATACGTATCTGCTTTCCTGCTATTTCAGAAAAATCATGGCGCTGATCAAATTTTCCCCAGAAGCCCCGGTAGGGTGTCTTTCCAAATTCCCTGCTGCCATAACGAATAAATGGCTTGGAAAAACTCATGGCAAAATATTGTGTGCGGGTGCGTGCCCAGCCATTGGTTTGCCGGTATCCCGTAATGAGGCTATCATTAATAACCCTTACATAGGTCCACACATTTTTTTCTTCATAATTATAAATACCACTTGCAAGATCTAGGATAATATGTGCCTGCTCAGATGCCGGAAAACTATATTGATGAAAACCTACTCTTGTTGTTGCAGTTAATTCGGCGGTAATATTTCCTTCATCCAGTTTTACTTTATAATAGCCGGCTTCAGCTCTTTCATTCTGATGACTAAAGGCAGAGCGAAAACCACTAGCAGGATCACTGGCTATACCGGGGTTTAATTGTAAGGGGCCAACGGTTGGCATCACCAAAAAGTCTCCCAGGTCAGAATGCCCGGTGCCGCTAAAATGTGTGTGGCTAAACCCAACTATCGTGTTATCATCATATTGGTATCCTGCACAATATTTGTATACATCCGGATTGTATTTACCATTCACCTCAAAGGGAATAGTATCAGTATCCGGGCTTAACTGTACCATACCAAAAGGGACTGTTGCACCCGGATAGGTATGCCCCATGCGTTGGGTTCCAATGATAGGTTTTACATACTGAACTAGATTTTTAGGGTGCTGTGCAAATGCTGCGATGCTGACAAGGAGCAATATAGAAAAAGATAGAATTTTCATTGGGATAAAGTTAAGGAAGAAGTTTTGACTGGAGCGACTGGCCTAATTCTGGCACTATTTTATGACTAATTTAATAGTAAAATATTTTTTTAACCTTAAACTCACCATCATGGAAGCATATAAAAAAGATGACTCTGTAAAGACAGGTCTTGAAATAGAAGCTCATAAAGTTACTAAAGCGGGTGCCGAAAAGGATGCTGAGAGTAACGCAGAACAGGATGCCGATGACCTGGTTCATCAACAACTAGATGATGCTCCTGATACCAGTAATGAAACGGACATTGACGAGTTGGTTCATGAAAACACATCAACTTCAACCAATAATGAATTAGAAGAAAGAGACCCGGATGATATGATCCATGAAAATAAAACAGAAGGGGAAGAATAAATGAACGGACGTACTCAACTCTTTTGCAGTTGAGAAGAAAACTTCCTGCTTTATCCCCATAAGTCCATTTGCACAGGTCTTTTTAATACAGGCCTAAAAATGTCAGCGGCACTTATTGCATACAATTCTGTTTCTTCATACCTGCTGGCTATAATGATTCGTGTTTTGCCTGCATGTTCTTCAAAAAGGTTACGGGCTTTATTGGGGCAATTATTTTCTTTTGATAAATGAGAAAGAAATAAATGACTAAGGAAAGAAGACTTGTGTTTTAAAAAAACCTCTAGTGATTCTGCGTTGCTAAGATGGCCCTGTCCTCCTCGAATACGTTGTTTAAGATAAAAAGGGTAGTGCCCATTCTCCAGCATCTCTGTGTCATAATTGGCTTCAAGGTATGCCGCATGACATTCAGCAAAATGGCTTCCCAATGCATTGCAGCATCGGCCAATATCTGTAAACACACCAATACTAATTCCTTTGTAACATATAATAAAACTGTGAGGATCTACAGCATCATGCAATTTTAAAAAAGACTTTACCAGTAAACTACCAATATGCACGGGAATACCTGTGTGCAAACTCCTGACCTGGTTTTGAGGAAGTTTTATGCCACTATGCTGATAAGTTGTGTCAGAGACAAATACTGGAAGATCATATTTTTTAGCAAGTATCTCAACTCCTTTTATATGATCAGAGTGTTCATGAGAAATAAAGATTGCTTTCAGTTTTCTCATTTCCAATCCCAGACGAAGCATACGTTTTTCTGTTTCCCGGCAACTCAAGCCAGCATCTATCAATACAGCTTCCTGACCATTACCAATATAGTAACAATTGCCGTTGCTGCCGCTGTTAAGAGATGTTGTATAAAGCATGAAGCACAAAGAAAATCAAATTATGCTGTAGCTTTTGCTTCGTTGATGTATTTATTTTTTTGAAATGCTTTAAGCAATGAACCGGGCGTTAAATATTACAAACAGTCGCACATAATTTGCTTGGCTATTGCATGTTCCTCTCAATAAAAAATCATTCCTTATTGTGGGCTGCTGCAGAAATATTGTTATGCCTGATATTCTTTGTAACTATTGTAGCTATAATCATTTTCATTTTGCGTAAGCCAATGCGCAGGCACAAGCCATCGGACCTGCGGGTGTTTGATATGCTTGGCAGGTTTCATTCAAATACATTAAATAAATGGATGCTTGGCATCACTTATCTTGCTAAACACAATTTTCTTATACCGGCAAATCTTCTACTAATTTTTATATTCATTTTATCCAAAGAGTATTGGTATGCATTCAGGGTTTTTGTAATGTCGTTTAGCAGCCTGGCACTAATGTTCATTTTAAAACATCTTTTTCGTCGTAAACGGCCCCAGTTCCCTCTTCTCAATGCTGCCAAAGGAAAAAGTTTTCCAAGCGGCCATGCGATCATGGCAGTGAATTTTTATGGTTTGCTTATGTATATGCTAATTCACGCAGCCGTTCCCGAAGTCGTTAAAATATGCGTTGGTATTTTTATCGTCTTTCTCATTATGTCAATTGGTTTTAGCCGTGTGTACCTGCAGGTGCATTACGCAAGCGATGTGCTGGCCGGGTTTATAATTGGGTTTTGCTGGTTCTATTCCAGCCTGATCATTTTAAGCAGGCTTGAAACTTTGGTTTAATTTCTTTTCTTACAATAAAAATTGTAGTACATATACTACACTTGTGTTTGTTGAATCAGTACGGAATAATAGTTATTATCTCTATGGGTTTGAAGTGATCATTTGTTTTTCTTTATACTAACTTCTTAAACTAACTATCTATGCAACCTTTTTCTTTCTCGAAAACCAGCAATTTTCCCAAAGTTGATACATCTGTTAATGAGCCATTGCTTATGAAGCTTATTGTAGAAGAATTATCTGCAAAAAAAAATTATGCAGGTATGGCAGGTTTAAAGCTTGATGAAAACCTGGTTGCATTGGACAGTTCTTCTCACGAAACATTTGTAACCGGAAATATAGATTTTACTTATAGCAACATGAAGATCTCCCTTCCCTTCATGACAAGTTTCCTGTTCAGCTGCTCTAAAAGTCGCCGCCCTTTCTTCGAAATGCAATGGAGCATGTCCTTATCGTAAATCCACGAAACAAAAGAGTTCAGCATCCAAATAGAATTACTTCAGTACAAAAGTCCGGGGAATCAATGCCCTTGAACGATGGCCGCAGCAAGAACAACAAAACTTCCAGGTTACTTGCTGCACGTTACAAAAGCCTTCTCAATATACATTATAATTAACCCTTATTCCTAAAGTTAATTTGCTTAGCAGTAAGCAAAAATTACCTTTGCCATTCACAAATTATTATAATGATGAAGAAAATATTTGTTTCGCTTGTATTACTTGCAAGCTTATTTCAGGCCCGTGCCGACGAAGGTATGTGGCTGCCAATGCTGTTGGGACAACAGGTTTATAATGACATGGTAAAGAAAGGCCTTAAACTTTCCAAAGAACAATTGTATTCTGTAAATAAAGCCTCCCTAAAAGATGCCATTATCATATTTGGCGGCGGATGTACAGGAGAAATTGTTAGTAGCCAGGGTTTGATTTTTACTAACCACCATTGTGGATACAGTGCAATTACTGGCGCAAGTAGTGTAGAGCATAATTACCTTAAAGATGGATTCTATGCTTTTAATAAAGACCAGGAAATACAAAGCACCATCACCGTTCAGTTTCTTGACAGGATAGAAGATGTAACCGCACAGGTAGAGACTGGCCTTAAAGGTTTAGCATGGGCTGACCGGGTAAAAAAACAACAGGATGTTTTTAAAGAAATTACAGACAAGGTGTTAGATAAAGAAAATGCATTAGCAGGAAGGATATATAGTATGTTCAAAGGAAATCAATACCTGATGTATGTATATAAAACTTACAGGGATATTCGCCTGGTAGGAGCACCACCGGAGAGCGTGGGGAAATTTGGCGGTGACACTGATAACTGGGAGTGGCCACGTCATACAGGTGACTATTCAATCTTCAGAGTTTATACTAATAAAAATGGTAAGCCGGCAGATTACAGCAAGGACAATGTTCCATTAAAGCCAAAGTATTTTTTACCAGTAAGCATTAAAGGTATCAAGGACAATGATTACGCAATGATTTATGGCTACCCCGGCGGAACTAACCGCTATGAAACCAGCTATGGCATCAAATTAAAAAATGAAATTGAAAACCCTTCATTGGTAGCATTGAGGGATATGCGTTTGAAATATATGCATGAGCAAATGATCAAAGATCCTGCTGTGAAACTAAAACTTGCACCGGATTATGCATCAGTAGCCAATTACTGGAAATTTTTTGAAGGCGAAACAAAGCAATTAGAAAAGTTTAAAACCTTTGATGTAAAAAAAGATTATGAACAAAAGTTTGCATCATGGGCAAAGGGCAAACCGGCCTATGAAAACATACTGACAGATTATGAAAAAAATTATGCAGCATGGACGCCCTATAGCAAAATGCGCCAGTATTTAAATGAAGGCATACTGGGTTCATCACTTGCAGGCTTTGCTTCTACCCTGGTAGCGTTGGAAAACACCATGGTAAAACAAGGTGCTACGAATGCTGATATTAAGAAGGCTGCTGATGGTGCTAATGAAAGGCGCAAGACTTTCCTCGATGCTTATGACAGGCCGAGTGATGAGAAAATTCTTGCCGGTGTAGCTATGATGTATTATCATGATATAGACAAGAGCCAGCAACCAATTGGGTTTTATGAAAAATTGAAAGCCGCTTATGGTAGCCTGGACGATGAGGCTACTTATAAAAAGTGGGCTAAAGATGTATTGGCAAATACCATGTTTTTGAATGATGCAAAATGGTCAGCATTTGTAGGCAACCCGGATGCAAACACCTTACAGGCTGATCCTGCTTATGACTTTGCTGCATCATTTGTAAAAAACTATACGGGGAAATATGCTTCCCTGTATTCAAATTTTGTAAATAAAAATAATGAGATTGGCCGCAACTATTTGAAAGGTATTATGGAGATGAATCCAGTTGCAGCAAGTAAGATGTATCCTGATGCGAATTTTAGTATGAGGGTGAGCTATGGGAATGTAAAAAGTTATAATCCAAGAGATGGGGTGCATTATGATTATGTAACTACCAGCAAGGGTATTTTAGAAAAATATATTGCCGGCGATTATGAATTTGATTTGCCTGCAAACCAGATTGAATTATTAAAGAAGAGAGATTTTGGTCAATACATAGATAAAAACCGTAATGACCTTGTTATTGATTTTATTACTACAAACGATATCACAGGTGGTAATAGCGGAAGCCCAGTCATAGATGGAAATGGTAATCTTATAGGACTTGCTTTCGATGGAAATTATGAAGCATTAAGTCATAAGATCGCTTTTGATAAGGATCTAAATCGCACTATCAATGTTGATATCCGTTATGTGTTGTGGTGCATTGACAAACTGGGCGGCGCAAAAAATATTATCAATGAATTAAAACTGGTTAGATAATTTTTATTTCGGCCACTAATAAAAAACCGCAATGTTATGTTGCGGTTTTTTTAAGACTTATAATTCGAAGGCGCTTAAAAACTTACGGCCCAGTAAAACCAACAATACATTCAGATTTCTTCTATTTCAACCACCGTAGATTTTCTTAGCATAATAAAAAATGTGGCGGGGCCGATAAATGGAACGCAAAATATGGCATAATCCCGCCAGTTTACGTGCCCCTATCCAGCTAAGCACAATCCATGTTAGTGTTATCAGAAACCATGATGTTGAATCTTAGTGTGAGAAAAAATCCATAAGGTCATTTTACTAAGTGAAGACTTATTTAAAAAACATTACTCAAATGTAAGAGACTTTTAATTCGATTCAACAATGTTTATTTTATCAGTTCGCAAAGCTTAGCCAAAAGAATTTTGTTTTAATTCTTCTAAGTGTTTGCCCGTCTATCCCGAAGTAAAAGAAAAAGTTATTCTCTAACTCACTGCTGCACATTTTCTTGTAAATGTGATCAAAAACGATTACCCTTAAACTTTAAGGTATCATCTTTGTCTTTATTAAAACGAATAAAAAAAACATTATGAAAAAGCAATCCAATATTTTAATTGCCATCATTGCTATGTTCGTCATTAATAGTTGTGCAAGAAATCCCGTTACTGGCAAAAAGCAGGTGGTATTTATGAGCGAAGCGCAGGAAATCGCTATGGGCAAAGAAGCAGATCCACAGGTGATTGCGCAGTTTGGTTTATACGAGGACTCTACCCTGCAACGGTTTATTAATGAGAAAGGAAAACAGATGGCTGCAATTTCTCACCGCCCTAAATTGCAATATAATTTCCGTGTCATTAATTCCGAGGTATTGAATGCATTTGCAGTGCCTGGCGGTTATGTATATTTTACGAGGGGCATCATGGCTCATTTCAATGATGAAGCCTCCTTCGCCGGTGTATTAGGACACGAGATAGGACATATTACAGCAAGGCATTCTGTTGCACAACAAAGAAATTCTATATTAGGGCAAATAGGTATAATAGCAGGTGTTGTACTTGCTCCAGACCTGGCGCAGTTTGCTGAATCGGCATCGCAAGGACTTGGGTTGTTGTTCTTAAAATTTGGAAGAGACGATGAAAGACAGGCAGACGAATTAGGGGTTGAGTACTCTTCTAAAATAAATTATGATGCTCATGAGATGGCTATTTTCTTCAACACACTCGAGCGTCAATCAAAGGCCGTGGGCGCTGCTGAAATACCCGAATTTCTCTCAACACATCCCAATCCGGGGGACCGCAATGTAACGGTTACAAAGCTGGCAGATGAATGGAAACAAAAACTAAAACTCACCAATCCACAGATTAACCGCAATCAATATCTCCGCCGTATTGAAGGCTTGGTCTATGGTGAAGATCCAAGAGAAGGTTACCGGGAAAACAATGTGTTTTATCACCCGGTATTAAAATTCAAATTTGCTACTCCGGCCGGATGGAATTATCAAAACACGCCCCAGCGTGTACAATTAGCCCCGGTAGACGGTAAAGCACTGATGTTTCTTACAGCAGCGCCAGCGAAAACATTACAGGAAGCTGCCAGTGCATTAGTTCAACAAAATAATTTAGCCGTAATCGAATCAAGAGAAGAAACCGTAAATGGTCTGAAAGCCATAAAAATACTTGCAGATGTAAAGCCCGCTCAGGCGCAGCAAGGACAACAGCAGCAACAAGTTTCCATAAGGACTTTAAGCTATCTCATTCAACAAGGCGATCTTATCTATTTAATGCTGGGGGTTTCTGCTATCAATGATTTCAGTGGGTATATCAATAACTTTAGTAGTAGCATGGAAAGCTTTTCGGTACTTACAGACCCATCTAAAATAAATAAGAAGCCCGAAAGGATACATATAAAAAGCGTTCGAAAAGCAGGAACTTTATGGAATGCATTTTTAGACTATAAAGTTGCTGAAAAGAACATGGAAGCCTATTCAATATTAAACGGAATGCTACTCACAGATAAAGTGAGTAGCGGAATGCTGATAAAAATAGTAGAATGATTTTAAAACAAAGATCAACAGCGCTCTAAGGCATACCATATAACAAAGAAAATTATAACAGTGCTTAAACAGCCACCGCCTAACTTTTTTGCGCCGTAACCTGCAATTAATCCCCGGATAAGTTTATTCATATTTTTTAATTGTTTGTATGTGAGAATTGAAGAAATACATGTGCATAAATATTAAAAAAGAGTAATACAATATTACGGTAACCATTTAGAAATCAAATTAATAAAAAACTATGCCACGAAATTGCCATACAAAAAGTTGAATTTTGTTTACAAGATCTGGATCAAGTTTTATCCATCAGTCAAAAGATTCCTATTTAAATATTTATAATCTGGTTCATTAACTGGTTATTAGCGGATAAGTTATATACATTTACAAAAAATAAACCCTGAAATGAACCTTTTTGTAGCCGGATTACCCTACGATCTTGATGACGCTGAACTACTTGAAATATTTGAGAAATTCGGTAAAGTAAATTCTGCCAAAGTAGCGATAGATAAAGAAACCGGCAAAAGCCGTGGCTTTGGATTTGTAGATATGGCTGATGCTAAAGAAGCTAATGAAGCTATAGAAAATCTTAAGGACATTTCACTGGGGAAAAAACCATTGGTGGTTAAAGCTGCTGAAGACAGACCCCCTTCAGGCGGCGGTGGTGGATTTCGCCCGGGTGGCAATAGCGGTGGGAGCGGTGGTGGATATCGGGGTGGTTCAGGTGGTGGCGGCGGTTACGACCGTGGTGGTTCAGGCGGTGGATACCGTGGCGGCAATGACCGTGGTGGCAACAGGTATTAATAAATTTTTCTGTAGAGAATATAAGAGCCGCTGATCAATCAGCGGCTCCTCCTTTTTCTCCAACAAATTGTTGTTCCTTATTTTTAAATAATACATTAAAAGTCGTAAGCGTGCCATAGATCCTCGTAATGTATTGCTGCAGGTTTACCTTGTCTTCATCCGTTAATACTTTATGGCTGTTTATATTTTGTTCCAGCACCCTTAACCGGTCCCTAAGCATTACAATCTTATGAAAAAATAATTCTACCGGAATTTCTTTTGGCTTCATTGTTTTATCTGCTGGTTGCAGCAACATTGTCCCATTATTCCATCGATCTCCAATAGGAACCTTTTCTGTTATGCCTCCCCAAAGTTGTAATATTTTAAGAAGCGATTTCTCGATGTCGCTGCTGGTTTCAATTTCTACAGATACATTTTCCGGAATGATGTCATCCAGGTGCGTATCGTTTTTATCTATTTCTTTTATGCCAACATTAATAAATGAAATTAGATAACTGGCATATCGAACGCCCACTATCACGCCCGGCCCATGCAGTGTGTGCTGAAGCCTGGTTCCAACTCCTAATGTTTCCTGGTCCATAAAAAATTTTTAAGATTAGATGATTTAGTGATTGAAAACGTAGATCGATCTTAGGGTTAAATTTTAAAGCCTGAAAGAAAAACCTGTAAACAAAACTTTATCAGATGCCTTTGTAAGTCCATAATTAAATCCTGCATCCAAATTGAAATTATCTCCTAATGCATACACAATTCCACCATTAAAATAAGCCTCTGTACTTTTTTCAAACGAAGCATAGCTTATGTAAGACTCAGTAAATACACTCAGTTTTGAAGACAATGTTTTTCCAAAAGTGAAAGAATATAAATACCCGTTATAATACCTGTCATTATCTTCTTTACTAAAACCGATGGCGATCTGTGTGCCAAAGCTCCAGCCCTTTTTCAACTCAAGGGCAAAAGGAATAATCACTCCGCCCGTATGACCATTATAACTAATGGATGATGTAGGAAAAGAAATATAAGGCATTACTGCCAGGGCTGTTTTCCCCCCTTTATTTCCCCAGATATTATATTTTATACGAACAGTAATATCATCAAACCCTGATGACTTGTTAATCAATTTATCTGTGGCTATTTCAGTAGTTCTGATGCTTACAAATGTTGGGATTACAAACTGAATGTCCATTTTTTCTGTCAGGCCAAGTTTCAGGTTAGCCAGGTTATATGCAATTTCAGTATTAGACAGTCCATCGCTTTTATTAAAGGCCATCCTTACCAGGTCGCTTTCAAACTGGAAGTGACCTGCCGAAACGGAGTAAGCACTTTCAGTAACATCGGGCCTGTCGGTTTCCATCTCTTTCATTTCTTTTTTTGGAACCGGGTTTAATAGGGAATACTTTTTCTTAGTTTCAATTGATTGCCCATAACCAATGGAAAAAAACAGGAAGCCTGTAAAAAAAAAGCCGAGATGCCGCATGATGTATTTGGTATAAATGTTTTTTAAAATGGGATGTTTATCTTCCCTACAACAGACTTAGACTATCCCTGCCTGCCAGTCATCCGCATCATGGCAATGGTTTCAGCTATCATTTTCTGATTAAACTCCAGTGTCAGTTGTTTATGGTTTACAGCATCTACGATTGTACCTATTAGGCATAAACCCCCGGTAAAAAAATAGAGTATTCCCATACCTATTTGGTTTAGCACAAAACGGTGAATTCCCGCAAAGCCAGCAAAACCCAGCAAGCAACAAAGTAAAATTGTTTGAGGGTCTTTTCTCTTAACCCGGTACATCATTACGAATTGCCTTATTTCCGATTCGGAATAACTTTCCGTCATTCCATTTATCTGTATCAGCTCTTCAGGGCTGGTGTCATAAAGCAGGTTCATCAATAATGGATTAATTCCACTGGCAGTGCTTTCTTGCATGGTTAAAATATTGAGTTATGATTGGTAAATTTTTTACTAGAATACAAATGCGTGACAATAAAACGGCTAAGGCGAAAAAACCAAGCGGGTGTGCATGCCAGGATGCTTTAGGGTTTCCATGAAATAGCCAGCTTACAGAATGCCCCAACCCACATCCTGGGCAATGTGAAAAACCCATCCAGCGAAAAACACAAAATGAAAAATGTTCTTCAGAAGGATTTGTGATTGCCAGCAAGAAAAGACCTGTTATCCAGCAAAGAAGTTCGAATGCTGGTGAAATTTTTTTTAGTATTTGTTCAGTCGTTTTGATATTGTAAATATAATCTTTGCTTTTTTGTTTTAAAGACTGGATTTTTTTATCAGCAGAATACTATAGGATGATTCCATAAAATCAGCGGGTGAAATATTAAAAAATTCGATGTACTTATCACATTGCTTTTGAAGATTGTCAATAGAAATTGTGCCATCTTTATCAATAGCCTCCACCTCAATGAATTCTCCAAGGTTTTCCACCGAATCAAAATGGAATTTTACATTTTCAATGAAATAAATTCTCCTTGTTTTCTTCACAATAGTTTTTATCCGATGGGTTGCTTCAAGAATATTTTTCAATGATAGTGACGGTGTATGTGGGTATAAGATCACATTAGATTGTTTGGAGCCTGCATGGTCTTCTCTTTCATAATAGATGAGGGCATTTTCTATATTTCCTTCTCTTAATTTAAGCAGCCCTTTTTTCACATGGTAATAGGTATCAACCTGTTTGTCTACTCCTATAAATAACGGGTTAAGCTTCAGTAATTTTTTTTCTGCAGTTTGTAAATTTTCTATGCGTGCCTTAAACTCTATGTTGATATGAGACATGTTTTTTTTTGCAAAATAGGTTAGATAACCCAATATATTCACGAGTGCCGGATATTGATGCAGCGGCATATTGTATCTTTGCGCCATGATAAAAACTACCCTTCTAAATGCAGTGCAGGCCGGGGCAGCGCAACTCACCCACTATTTCAATGGTGAATTTAAAATATCAAATAAAGAAGGGATCAATAACCTGGTAACAGAAGCCGATCATGCAGCGGAAAAGGCAATTATCGAAGTGATACAAAATGATTATCCAGATCATTTTATCCTTAGTGAAGAAACTGGTGAAATAAGATCATCTAGTGAATATAAATGGATCATTGACCCAATAGATGGCACGGTAAATTTTGCAAACGGAATTCCTATATGCTGCGTTAGCATTGCTATTGAGAGAGAAGGAGAAATTGTAATGGGTGCTGTTTACAATCCCCTCATGAATGAATTGTATTTTGCACAGAAAGGATTTGGCGCTTCGCTCAATGATAAAAAAATCAATGTGAGCGAAAAGGAAAAGGTCATTAATAGTTGCCTTGTTACCGGCTTTCCATATACTTACCTGGATGCACCCAATGGACCCTTACAGGTATTTGAACGTTTCATTCGCAAGGGCGTACCGGTACGAAGATTAGGTAGTGCTGCAATAGACTTGTGCTGGGTTGCTGCAGGCCGCTTTGATGGGTTTTATGAACATAAATTACAGGCATGGGACAGTGCTGCAGGATTTTTAATTGTAGAAGAAGCCGGTGGTAAGGTTACCGATTTTGAGGGTAGTCCCTACTCCGTGTATCAGCCACACCTGCTGGCAACTAATGGTCTCATTCATGATGAGATGTTAAGAATTGTAAGGGGTGAACAAATTGACTTTTAATTTTTTTTATGAAGGTCTTGTTTATATTTTTCATTAGTTTTTTTTTAGCAATTGCCAGTTGCAATTATGTGACTTTTACACCGAGAAGCAAAAACAATATTAACAGGGAAAAACCATCTATACTTTTATCTGAAAGGATAGTAGATTTTCGCATAGAGCAAATGGGCTGGCCAACGTCCAGGGCCGATTTTATTTCTAAAGGAATAAAATATTACGAAGTTTTCAAGGATTTTAAATACAGCACTACCCATTTTAAAGTAATTGACAGCAATAACTTGGTCTTCATTTTTTCTGACCATATAAAAGATATTAAAAACTACAAGGAAACCGAAAAAATTGACCTGCATAGCTATGGCGGTAAAGTAACTTTTTATAAAGAGAATGATAAGTTTCTCTATAAACTTAAAATGAATAAATGAGCGAAAATACAAGAACAGAGATATCTTCTCTTGGTGAGTTTGGATTAATAGATCACCTGACAAAAAATAATGAAATTAAAAATTCATCTACACTTTTAACAGTAGGAGATGATGCCGCAGTGATAGATCATTTTGGTAAGCAAACGGTAATAACAACAGATCTTTTACTGGAAGGAATTCATTTTGATCTATCCTATACTCCACTAAAACACCTTGGATATAAATCTGTGGTGGTAAACCTTAGTGATATCTATGCAATGAATGCAACCCCAACACAAATTGTAATAAGCATTGCATTCAGTAACAGGTTTAGTGTAGAGGCGCTCGACGAATTTTATGAAGGAGTATATGCTGCCTGTGATAAGTACCACGTGGATCTTGTAGGTGGTGATACCAGTACTAGCAATAAAGGTTTCATTATAAATATTACAGCAATAGGTGAAGTGTCGCCCGGAAAATATGTGCAACGAAATACTGCAAAACCGCTGGACCTGGTATGTGTAAGCGGTGAACTTGGAGCGGCATTCCTGGGTCTTACACTGCTTGAAAGAGAAAAGAAAATCTTCGAGGAAACAGGTGCTCAGCCCGACCTGGAAGGACAAGCTTATATTGTAGGCCGCTTATTAAAACCTGAAGCAAGAAAAGACATTGTAGAATATTTTGCTGAAGAAGGAGTACAGCCGACAAGCATGATAGACATTAGTGACGGGCTTAGCAGCGACTTGCTACACATCTGCAAACAAAGCAGTGTGGGTTGTGTATTGTACGAAGACAAAATTCCTTTTAACGAAGAAGCAAAAGAGTTTGCTTACAAACTGCAGCTTGATCCGACAGCATGTGCATTAAGTGGAGGGGAAGATTATGAGTTGTTGTTTACGGTTGCCCAGGCTGATTATGAAAAAATAAAATTAAACCCTTCTGTAACTGTGATCGGGTATATAACAGAATTAACGGAAGGGCAAAACCTGATAACAAGAGCTGGTAATAAACATGCTCTTGTTGCCCAGGGGTGGAATCACCTTGGCCCCTCAGCCTCCCGAAGGGGGAGTTAGCCAACTTATTTTGAAGGAAAGTTTAGAACTGTTTTAGATTTGAAACATGGGCAAAGTTCAGAACTCTGCCCATGTTGATACATCTCATGATTTTATTTTTTCCAAACTGGTAATCGGCCCGGGGTATAAGGCGCTCCGTATCTTTCCAGTTCCTGTTCAAACTTTTCAGTATCGTCGCCAATTGTTTTAAGTTCTCCTAATATTTCAGAGAATAAATTATTTACAATGGCAAAAGATTGTTGCTGTGTGGCTGTTGGGCCGCCCAAAGTATACATCATCGCCCCAGAAATTCCATCTACCCTGTTGCGAAGAGAAGTTGGTCCTACAGATTCGTACCTGCTCCTTAATTCATCGCCATTCAATTTTTTATTTAAAGCATTTATTCTTTTTTCAAGTTCAAGAACTTTTTGATAGCTATTTGCAGGCATGGAAGCTGTTTCAAGAACTGCTTTTTTGTAATAAGGTATTTTTGATTGCAAATCGTTTTTATAAGATTGTGCTCCATTAATTGCTCTTACCAATTCGCCCAGTTTTTTATTAAATGCATCCATTTCTTTATTATCAATACCTTCTAATGATCTATTGTTAAGCGGAACAACTTTGAATGATTGAGGACCGGCAAGCTCTGTAAATTTCTCGCCATCAAATTTACTAAGTGATACTTTATAATTTCCCGGAGCAACCAAAAACCCTTTTGAGTCAGTGCTCCATGGAACTGAGTTATCCGCTGCCGCTAGGCTGATAGACTCGGTTGAAGGATAACGCAAATCCCATATGGTTCTGTTCATACCTTTATTAACATCCCTCTTAAGCCTGCGGATTATGTTGCCCTGTTCATCAGTTATTGTAAATAATAAATAAGGTGATTGTTCTTCCAACTCCTTTCTTAAAGAATCTATTGAAGGCATGTCAAAATCTTCATTTTTTTTCTGCTTTTCTTTTTCAACATCTCTTCTTCTTTTTGCCAGCGATTTATAATCGTTCTTCAAATAGTAAGTAAATACTGCGCCCACTTCGGGGTTGGGTGCTGTATAAAAATTTTCTCCCTGGAAACCTTTACCCCGGTACACAAATGGTCTTGCTTCATTAAACATTAATGCATCTTTTATAGGAAAAATGTTTGCTGGCTTTTGTACATTTTCTTTTGAAAGGTATCGAAGTGGTGAGTAATCATCCAGGATATAAATACCACGACCAAAAGTTGATATTACCAGGTCTGATTCTCTTTTTTGAACTTCAATATCGGTAACTGCAGTAGGGGGCAAACCATTTTTTAATTGCACCCATTCACCACCACCATCTGTAGAAACAAATAATCCGAATTGAGTACCTGCAAATAATAAAGAAGGTTTTATAAAATCTTCAGCAATCGCATATGTACTCCCTTTTTCCGGCAGGTTACCATTTAAATTGGACCAGGTTTTTCCGCCATTAATAGTTTTAAATAAAAATGGTTTATAATTTCCCCCATTAAAATTTTCGCATGCTGCATAAGCTATGTCTTTACTAAATGATGAAGCAACAATGTTGCTTATTCTTGCATATTCAGGAAGACCCATTGGTTGTTCTGAGCGATACCAGTTTTTTCCTGCATTGCTGGTATAATATATTAGCCCATCACCCGAGCCCACATATAAAATGTTTTCGTCAATGGGCGATTCTGCTATGGCGCTGATCTGTGCCATACTTCCCCTGTTAGTTAATTCATCCATGCTCCAGCTACGGTTCATCAGTTTTTGCATTTTCTTTGGAACCCCTCTTGTCAGATCCCCGCTTATTTCGTTCCAGCCGCTTCCCTGGTTATTTGTTCTGAATAATTTATTGGCACCAAAATAAAGTCGCTTATTATTATGTTTTGAAATTAATAATGGTGAGCTCCAGTCAAAACGATAACCTGAATCGTTTAATTCAACAGGCCGAATATCTAATCGCTCCCCACTTTTTTTATCGAATCTTACCAGGCCGCCATTTTGAGATTGTGCGTAAATAATATTTTCATCTTTCCAGTCAACCTGTGTTTCAAAACCATCACCACCTGTAGTGAAGAACCAATCACTGTTTGCAATTCCGCTGCTGTTTATAGTTCGGCTCGGGCCACCAAAGCTGCTGTTATCCTGTGTTCCCACATATACATTATAAAATGGTATGGCATTATCCGTCGTCACTTTATAAATTTCAGCAATTGGGAGATTCGCTTTAAACTCCCAGTTTTGTGCAGCATCCCAGGTTTCATACACACCGCCATCGCACCCTGCAATCATATGATTTGTATTTTCCGGGTCTACATAAAGCGTGTGATTGTCTACATGTTTATTTCTTTCTCCAAGGCCCTTCCAGGTTTTTCCGCCGTCATCTGTTACCTGGTTATTCACATCCATACTATATACCCTGTTCTCATTTTTAGGATCAGCAAAAATCTTATTCATGTAAAAGGGATAAGATGAAACATAGCTGCTTTGTTTTGTCCAGCTTGCTCCCCTGTCTGAGCTTTTATAAAATCCAGCTCCCTCTTTAGCTTCCACAATTGCATATAAAATATCAGGATTGGCGGGAGAAATAGCCATGCCCGTGCGGCCCATATCTTCTGATGGTAATCCATTCATTATTTTATGCCAGCTTGCGCCGCTATCAAGACTGCGATAAATAGCGCTTTCTGGTCCACCACGAACACCGGTGTATAAATTTCGCATGCGTTGATGTGCAACCGCATAAAGTGTATTTGAGTTACGGGGATCAATATGCACTTCAAAAAATCCGGTATATGGACTCACATATAAAACCCTTCTCCATGATTTACCACCATCGGTAGTTTTATAAATTCCTCTTTCACCACCTTCATTTCTTAGGGAACCATAAGCCGCCACATACACTGTTCCGGAATTATTCGGGTCAATAACAATACCGCCGATCTGCTCAGAATTTTTCAGGCCCTTATTTTTCCAGCTCTTTCCGCCGTCTTCGCTTTTGTAAACACCATCACCATAGATCACATTATTCTGGTTATTATTTTCGCCAGTCCCTACCCAAACAATATTACTGTTCGAAGGATCAACCTTTACTGCACCGATTGCATAAGAAGTTTGTTTATCAAAAATTGGTTTCCACGAAATGCCATCGTTACTCGTTTTCCATAAAGAGCCATGTCCTGAAGCCACATAATATTCTGCCTTGTTATTTGGATTTACTGCAATATCGACCACCCGGCCGCTTGTTAATGCGGGGCCAATACCTCTAAAACTTAATCCACTCAGCGAAAGGCTTTTTAAAGAATCCTGTTTTAAAACCTGTGCAGATGCGACAAAAGAAGCCAGAATGAGAAGAAGCGTAAAATATTTTTTTACCATGCTTTAATTTTTTTTAAAAGTACTTTATAAAATGATTAATAAATATCCCTTAGAAACAAATTGAGAAGCGGTGTAGCTTTTATAAAATCCTTAAATGAATTAATGATTAATTTCAGCATTCAAAATTGTGTGGCCCGTTTTATGAAATTGTACCTCCTCCCATTTTTCTTTCTCCTGTTTTTTTGTGCATGCAGTTCTAGCAGGCATTATCAGCCCACGCATAAGTTTGGAAAAAAAGAGTTACAAAGCGATTATCTTCTCTTAAAAGATATTCTTGAAAAAAAACATCCTTCACTTTATTGGTATACAAGCAAGGATAGCATGGATATTTATTTTGATACATATTATAAGGCTATAACTGATAGCATGACAGAATTACAATATGCCTGGAATATTTTAGCTCCGTTAATTGACAAAATTCATTGTGGCCACACAAGCGTGAGCATGAGTAAGGCTTATGCTAAATGGTCGGAGGGGAGAAGGCAGCCTTCATTTCCACTTTATTTTAAAGTATGGAACGATACAATGGCCGTTACTGCAAACTTAAACAGGAAGGATAGCGTTTTTAAATATGGCACTTTAGTAACAAGCATTAATGGAATAAAAAATATTGACATCATAAGAAAAATGTTTTCCTATCTGCCGGAAGATGGCCAGGCTTATAATGTGAATTTCATGAGATTAAGTGGGAATTTTCCATATTTCCATCGCAATATATTTGGTCTTAGCAAAACATACAAAGTAAATTATATTGATAGCCTTGGTAATGCTAAAACTGCTGACCTTGCTCAATATTCACCACCAAAAGATTCACTCAAAAAAGACAGCCTGGCAAAAATTACTAAAAAGGCTTTACCAAAAGTTCCTAAAGAAAAACGACTGTTGCAATATCGATCCTTAAAGATAGATAGCAGCCAGACCACAGGTGTTATGACCATTAATACTTTTACAAATGGAAAGCTAAGAAGTTTTTTCAGGAGATCTTTTAGGCAATTGCAAAAAGAAAAAATAAAAAACCTGGTAGTTGATCTGCGATTAAATGGTGGTGGAAGGGTAGGACTATCAACGCTTCTAACGAGATATGTTACAAGGCATACGTTTAAAGTAGCTGACACTCTAACCACTGAAAGTAAATCTCTTGGGCCATATACAAAATATGTAAAAGGAAAATTATTAAATAATTTAGAACTGTTACTGATTGCCCATAAAAGAGCTGACGGGCGCTATCACTTAACGCACCTGGAAAACAAAACCTATCAACTGAGATCTTCAAATAATTTTAAAGGAAAGGTTTATGTTCTTACCAGTGGCCTCACTTTTTCAGCTTCTGCATTATTTTGTAACGCAGTAAAAGGACAAGAGGGAATAACTTTAGTAGGCGAAGAAACAGGCGGGGGCTGGTATGGAAATAATGGCATTATGATTCCTGATATTAAATTACCAAGAACCCAGCTACGGGTAAGGCTGCCGCTGTTCAGGCTGGTACAATACAAACATATTGCAGAAAAGGGGTCTGGCATTTTACCGGATGTATTAGTTACCCCTAACCTTACTGCACTAAAAAAAGGTATAGATTATAAAATGGAAGTTGTAAAAAAATTGATTATTGCAGATCGCTAATCCTTGTTATTAATAATATTAAAATTGTCGGCATCTTTCCAAAAAGGATATTTTGATCTTACCTGTGCAAGATGTTCTTTTTGCAAGCTGATAGTAAATATGTCTTCGTCGTCAGCCATGTGATAAAGCACTTCTCCCAACGGGTCTATTACCATAGAATTGCCACTATAATAAATTTCATTTCCATCTCTGCCAACCCGATTCACACCAATAACATAACATTGGTTTTCAATCGCTCTGGCACAAAGCAATGTTTTCCAAGCATGGCTCCTGGCTTCCGGCCAGTTTGCAACATATACCAGCACATCAAACTCAGGCTCGTTTTTTTCCTGCGAAATACTGTGCCTTGCCCAAACCGGGAAACGCAAATCATAGCACACCTGCAGGTTTATTTTCCATCCTTTTACAGATGCAATTAATCTTTTATTTCCGGCAGAGTAATGTTCATCTTCATTAGCATAAGCAAATAAATGTCTCTTGTCGTAATATCCATACTCCCCGTTTGGGAGCATACATATAAGCCGGTTAAAAAATTTATCTCCTTCATTTATTATGATGCTTCCTGTAATGGCTACTCCATTTTTTGACGCCTGTTCTTTCATCCAGAAAACTGTTTTTCCTTCCATGGTTTCTGCAAGGATTTCTGACTTCATGCTAAAACCTGTGCTGAACATTTCGGGAAGCAAAACAATTTCTGTTCTTTCGGGAATACTTTCAATTTTTTGTTCTAATACCAGCAGGTTTGCTTCCTTATTTTCCCAAAGTAGTTTTGTTTGTATGATGGTAATTGTAAGGTCGCTCATTGAATAAAATTTATTTAAAGATATAAAATCAATTTCTGAGCTTGAACCCAACACTTTTTTACTGCTGTCTTAAGACGATTTTAAAACCACTATATTTACTAAAATCTTTTCCATGAAAATAATTTTACCCCTTTTATTATTATTAATATCATTTGATAGTTTTTCGCAGGGATGTCCAGCCGGAAAATATAGGAATGCTGCTGGCAATTGCGTAACCTGCCCTCCCGGCACCTACTGCCCCGGCGGTAATCCTGCTTTAAGTATACCTTGCTCTGCTGGGAGATTTCAACCAAACTCCGGTGCTTCCAGTTGTATTAATTGTCCTTCGGGAACATACCAGGCTAATTCAGGTGCAACTAATTGCGCACAATGTTCAGCAGGCACATTCCAGGCAGGCACAGGATCCACCACTTGTAATAACTGTGCTGCAGGAAGTTTTCAGCCGAATACTGGTTCATCATCCTGTCTTAATTGCCCGGCCGGCACATTCCAGGCAAATACAGGATCAACAAATTGTCCTCAATGCCCTGCAGGAACTTTCCAGGCAAGTACAGGGGCATCTACTTGTAACAATTGCGCAGCCGGAACTTTTCAATCAAATGCAGGTTCTACAAATTGTTTAGATTGCCCGGCTGGTACATTTCAATCAGGTACCGGATCAGCAAATTGTGTTGATTGTCCTGCTGGAACTTACCAACCTGCCACCGCTTCTATTGATTGCGTTAATTGTCCGCCCGGTACAACTTCTTTTCCAGGGTCCACGGATATAACAGATTGCAACATAGTAGTGCCTGTAAATTTGCTTTATTTCAATGCTGAAATTTTTGCAAAAGGAGTATGGTTAACATGGGCTACTGCGCAGGAAGTAAACAACGACCATTTTGAAATTCAAAGAAGTAATGGCGGTACTGCTTTTGTAACTATTGGCCAATTGCGGGGATTTGGAAATTCACAGGTTACCAGCTATTATTATTTTACAGATTCCCTTCCGCTGATCGGGTTAAATCTTTACCGATTAAAACAAGTGGACAGGGATGGTCACTTATCATTCTCACCTATCAAACAAATAATGTATAATGGCAAAGGTGTAACTACCGTTTCTCCTAATCCCGCCATAAACTACATCACTGTAAACAATGATGTTTTTAAAATTGACCAGGTAAATATTTATAATAGTGCTGGTAAATTGATGCTTAGTGAGAAAATTAACCAGAACCGGAAAAAGGTCAATATCAATAGCTTAATCCCCGGAAATTATTATGTGGAAGTCTTGATGCAAGGAAAAAGATTTACTGAAAAAATCATAAAACGATAAGGGTTAAGTGTCCTTTCTTTTTACAACAAGGAACCAATCATTTTCCAAAGGGAGATATCCATAATCATAGCAAAAGAAATAAGTATTCCCTTTCTTATTGGTATATAAGTGGGTTGTATATTTGAATTGGAACCCTTTATGCATTAATTTTTCTTTGGTTGTTTTTGCCATTTCCTCAGTCCCCGATAAAAATCCTTCTAATATTCTCCTGTTTTTCCCAAGTGCATTATTAATATTTCTCACAAGATTATTGGTTTCTGCCTTCAATTGGTTATTGTAATTATTGCGGCAATAATCGTCACAAAATTTTTTATCCGTACGGCCCTTTATGGATTTTAGGCAGGCCACGCAAAGCTTTGGCTGGGTATCGGAGCTCATATTAATTTATTTAGAGGTAAAAGATAATACCTTTTTTTGTATGTACAAGTGTTTACAAACGGCTACATACAACTATAAACCTTTAATATACGACTACCGCTTTTTACCAATAGCATCTTTGCAGTACCGGATTGGAAATGATAAAATCGCCGCCGGTTGAAATAAAAAATTTATAAACAAAAAAAAATTACAACCATGTACGCATTAAAAAACAAAGTTCAATTGATTGGCAACCTGGGAAATACCCCAGAAGTAAGAAACACAGAAAGCGGCAAAAAACTAGTGAAGTTTTCCATAGCTACTAATGAAAGCTACCGCAATGCGAAAGGCGAAAAAGTTACAGAAACACAATGGCATAATGTAATTGCCTGGGGCAAAGTAGCCGAGATAGCCGAAAAATTCCTGGTAAAAGGCAGCGAAGTTGCCGTAGAAGGAAAACTGGTTAACAGGAATTATACTGACAAAGAGGGCAATAAAAAATATATTACCGAAGTACAAGTAAATGAACTTATGCTGATGGGTAAACCAAAAGCCTGATTGGAGGATATCTTGATGAGTGGATTAGGCAGAGCGATCTTCTGGATTGGGAAGCCTGATTCCACTCATTTATTTTATTATCTCTTTCATAAGCTTTACATAAATTGCCATCATGCAAACACCCGATGCAGAAAACGAAATTTTTAATGTCGCTGCTAATTTCATCCGGAAAAGTAATCACCCGATCTTTTTAACCGGCAAGGCCGGAACGGGCAAGACAACTTTTTTAAAATATATTCGGCAGCAGAATTTTAAGAACACTGCTATTATAGCACCCACTGGTGTTGCAGCTATCAACGCAGGCGGCACTACCATACATTCATTTTTTTCGTTACCGCTTTCACCTTTCATACCTGTACAAAAACGGGGGTTTGAACAGAATGATGAATCTATTGATAAAAACAGTTTGCTAGGAAAACTAAAACTAAGCCAGGAAAAGAAAGAGATCATGCAACAACTAGAACTCCTGGTGATAGATGAGATAAGTATGGTGCGCTGTGATGTTCTGGATGCCATTGACCTCATCTTACGCCATGTAAGAAAAAGCTATTCCAAACCTTATGGCGGAGTGCAAGTATTATACATAGGTGATATGTACCAGTTACCCCCTGTTGTTAAAGATGATGAGTGGTCAATCTTAAGATCTTTTTACCAGAACCCATTTTTTTTCAGCAGTCATATTTGTACAGAAAATCCGCCGGTATATATTGAATTAAAAAAGGTGTACCGGCAATCAGATGAAAATTTTATCGCCCTCTTGAATAAAGTACGCAATAATGAAATGGATCGAGATGGGTATGAATTGCTTCATGAAAGATATCAACCGGATATAAATCAACAGAAGGCAAATGATGAAAATATTATAACCCTCACAACCCATAATGCGAAAGCAGAGGCCATTAATGAAAGCACTTTAAGATCACTGCCAGGGCAAATACATTCTTTCAAAGCTGTTGTAGCCGGAGAGTTTTACGAAAAATCATTCCCAGCGGAAGAAACACTCGTATTAAAGGTAGGCTCACAAGTAATGTTTCTTAAAAATGATATGGAGAAAACCCGACGTTACTATAATGGAAAAATCGGCGTGGTATCTGGTTTGTCTGACGAAAAAATTGAGGTGACTTGTGACAAAGGAAAAGAAAAAATAGAGGTTAGAAGAGATACATGGAAAACGATAAAGTATACCTTAAACAAAAAAATGCATCACATAGAAGAAGAGGAATTGGGCTCCTTTACACAATTCCCTCTCAGGCTTGCCTGGGCCATTACCATACACAAAAGCCAAGGATTGACTTTCGAAAAAGCCATTATAGATGCGGGACAGGCTTTTTCTCCGGGACAAGTATATGTTGCGCTAAGTCGTTGCACAACATTACAAGGCCTGTATTTAAAAAGTAAAATAACTTATGGCAGCCTGCAAAGTGATGAAAGGATCGTAGCATTTTCCAAAAAACAACAACATGATAACAGCGAAGCTCAATTGTTAGCCGTAGCTTCTAAACAATACCAGGAAGAAATTTTACTAAGCCTAATTGATTTTAAAAATATTGAAAGCGCTCTTGCGGCTGTAAGAAATATAATACAGGAAAATTTTACGGATATAGCAGTTATTGATTGGGAAAAAAATCTGAAAGATAGAGTTGATTTATATAATAATCACAGCATCAGGTTTGTGCCAACCCTAATAAATTTTTTTAATATAGATCCAGAAGTTCCTGTTGAAAAAAATTCCGAATTACAAACCCGGATGGGTAAAGCTGCGGCCTGGTTTGTAAGTGAATTAAAAACATTTTTAAATATATCAATTAAGGTGCCTGCTGATACAGATAATCGCAATGTTGCAAAAGATTTTACGAGTCGCATCCAAATACTTTTAGAAGCTGTTGACTTAAAAATATATTTATTACAAGGGATAATTGATGGCTTTGGGTTGGAGCGTTTTTTAATTTATAAATCAGAATATGTAAAACCAACCTTTGTTATAAATTGTTATTCGGGAAGGAGTACTTATGTACCAGCTGCGGTGAAATACCCGGAATTATATATTGCATTGAAAGAAAAAAGAGATGAGCTATGTGCTGAATTTAATCTACCAGTTTACATGGTATGTTCAACGGAATCAATTGAGATTATTGCCAATGCACTTCCTCAAAACCTAAATGATTTAAGCAAAATCCCGGGGTTTGGAGTTCATCGCCTCAAAAAATTTGGTGCAACGTTTCTGGGATTAGTCCAGGAGTTCTGTTTGTCAAAAAATCTGTCTGGGAACATGGCTTTCCTCCCGGAAAAAAAGAAACGCAGCACAGGATTATTGGCAAAAAAAACAGACACAAAATTGTTGACGTATGATTTATATAGAAACGGTAAATCTTTGCCAGATATAGCGCTTGAGAGGAATCTTGCTTTATCCACAATAGAGGGCCATCTTGCATTTTATGTTGAAAAAGGCAAAATAGATATCATTGAATTAATTACGCAGGAGCGGAGACAGGTTATAGAAAAAATCTTAAAGGAAAATACATCTTTAACTTTTAGTGAATTAAAGCAACAACATCCTCAGGTGACTTATAGTGAATTACGTTTGGTTCAAGCTGCAGAAAAAAGCTTAGGAATTTAGAAGTAATTATCATCTGCCAAAATCATCTTCAACTCTTACGATATCATCCTCGTCACTTGGGTTTTCGGCATCTGTATGTCTCCAGATTTCTGCCACTATACCCCAATTATCTAATCCTTCTATTCTATGTCGTTCACCTTTATTTAATTCTATAATATCTCCAGGCAAAAGAAGTGTTGACTTGGCAGGCCTATCAGTGTCACTGGTCACTACTTTAATTTCTCCACCCAGTAGTTTCCATATTTCAGAACGACGATGATGATATTGCCAGCTTAATCTTTTGCCTGGAGCAACAATTAATATTTTAGGACTGATCTTTCCACTGATGGAAATTAATTCCTTTGTTAAATCAGGGAAATATTCCTTGATAAAAATATCCTGGTCTCCTTCATCTATTACAAAAAAGCCACCCCAGGGTCTTGAATCATCTATTTGCTGGATATGAATAAACGATTTTAAATCTTCGGCTACTTTATTGAAGACATCTTCTCTTTCTGTATTTTTTGAAAATATAAATTGCATATTATCTTCCCATATAAACCATTAAAATTTGAACGTCGCTTGGATTTACCCCAGAAATTCTGGATGCCTGTCCAAGGGTTTTAGGTTGTATTTTAATAAATTTTTGCTTTGCTTCATTGCTGAGAGAATTAAGCTTGCTATAATTAAAATTTTCAGGTATTAAAAGATTTTCCAACTGGCTCATTTTATCAACCAATTCCTGTTCTTTCTCAATATACGTTTCATACTTTATTTGAATTTCTGCTTGCTCTAAAACCGATTCGTCAAATTTCTTTAGATCAGTTTTTAATTCGGGGATAGCGTCAATAAGTTCTTTTAAATCTACCGAGGGTCTTAAAAGTAGCTGTGATGCCTTCTGTTTTGTAGATAACTCTGATGTATAAACGCTTTTTAGAAAACTGTTTGATGTCTCCGGTAGAATGGATGTTGTTGCTAAATATTCCTTCACTTCGGTAACCTGAGTATTCTTTTCTATTACCTTATCCATTCTTTCCTGTGAAGCAAGTCCTAATTTATAGCTAATAGCTGTTAACCTAGCATCAGCATTATCCTGTCGAAGTAAGGTTCTGTATTCTGCCCGGCTTGTAAACATCCTATATGGCTCATCAGTTCCTTTATTCACTAAATCGTCAATTAACACCCCAATATAAGCTTCGTTTCTCTTAAGAATTAATGGCTCTTCCTGAATGCATTTCTGATGGGCATTTATCCCAGCCATCAAGCCTTGACATGCCGCTTCTTCATAGCCGGTTGTACCATTAATTTGTCCTGCAAAAAATAAATTTTTTATTGCTTTTGTTTCTAAACTTAAGTTTAATTGAGTAGGTGGGAAAAAATCATACTCTATAGCATACCCTGGCCTAAATAATTTGCATTTTTCAAACCCCGGAACTAATTTTAATGCTTTATGCTGAATGTCTTCTGGCAATGAAGTTGAAAATCCATTAACATAAATTTCAACTGTCTTCCAGCCCTCTGGTTCCACAAATAATTGGTGACGATCTCTCTCAGCAAAACGATTTATTTTATCTTCTATACTTGGGCAATATCTTGGGCCCGTTCCCTGAATTCTACCTTTAAACATTGGGCTACTTTCAAACCCTGTTTTTAGAACCTCATGGACATCGTCATTAGTATAAGTAATCCAGCAAGAAAGCTGTTTTTGAGCTACTAACTGAGGTTTTCTTAAAAAGCTAAATCCAGTAATTTTCTCATCGCCTTTTTGCTCATTCATTTTGGTATAATCTAAGCTCCTGCCATCAACTCGAGGTGGTGTTCCAGTCTTTAGTCGACTACTTGCCAAACCAAGAGATAGCAATTGTTCAGTGAGCCCGGTTGCCGCTTTTTCACCTGCCCTTCCACCTCCAAAATTTTTTTCTCCAATATGAATTACACCATTTAAAAATGTTCCATTAGTAAGAATGACTGATTTAGATTCGATTAATTTACCCAGACCAGTATATACACCCTTTACTTGTCCCTCCTCAATTTTCAGAGACGTCACCATATCCTGATAAAAATCTAGGTTTTTTGTATTTTCAAGCATTTCTCTCCAAATTGAGGCAAATAGCATTCGGTCACTTTGGGCTCTTGGACTCCACATGGCTGGCCCTTTTGATCTATTTAGCATTCTGAATTGAATCATGGAAGCGTCTGTTACCATACCACTATATCCCCCCATTGCATCTATTTCTCTTATTATTTGTCCTTTTGCAATACCACCCATAGCTGGATTACAACTCATTTGGGCAATAGTTTGCATATTCATTGTAATAAGTAATGTATTACTGCCCAAGTTTGCTGCTGCGGCGGCAGCTTCACATCCGGCATGCCCCGCTCCTACCACTATAACATCATATTTAGAAAACATGCCACAAAACTACACAAGGAGAAATTAAAAAAATGTGGAAGTTAGTAGCTTGTAAAAAAGTTGGATTACGTTCCACGTGAAACAAAATATTTATCTAGATAATAATTCTCTTTTTGCCGCATTATCGACTTATCCTTCTTTTTTTTATCGTCGAACCCGCAGAAATGAAGAATTCCGTGAAAAATTACACGATGAAGTTCCTCGTTAAAAAAAGTTTTAAGTTTTTTTGCATTTTCTCGAACTCGCTCCTCACTAATATAAATTTCTCCCAATATCGGAGTAATCAGCTCATTTAAATTAAAGCTGACTATGTCAGTCAAGTAATTATGCTGCAAAAAATCCCGATTAATTTTTAAAAGAAAATCATCATCACAGAAAATTACATCTACTCGTTTTGCATCAGTTACTTCACTTTCAAATATTTTTTCAATGAAAAACTTTAGCTCACGTCGCCTTACTAATTTAACCTCGCACATAAAATGAAATCGAATAATCATAAACCTTATTTATAAATTCGAAATTATAAACCATTAGTTTAAAACTAATTTTGTATACATTTTTATGATGAAAAAATTATCTGAAATTAAAGTTGGTAAAACTGTTAAAATAAATAGTTTTAATAGCGATGGGTTATTTATTAAACTAATGGAAATGGGCTGTGTTCCTGGGGAGTTAATTACTGTTGATCAAATTGCACCATTTAAAGATCCAATATCAATATCAGTTGCTGGATATCAACTAAGCCTTCGCTTAAATGAAGCAGAACATATAATTGTTGAAGAAATTTGATATTATAATTATTTAATATGCTTGTTGGTTTATTCTTTGGGTCATTTAATCCAATACATACAGGACACTTAATCATAGCCACACATATAATAAACAATACTAATTTAGATGAAATTTGGTTTGTTGTTTCACCTCAAAATCCGTTTAAGAGCAGTGCAAGCCTTTTAAACCAACAACATCGTTTAAATCTTATAAAAACGGCTATAGAAGGAGAACAAAAAATTAAAGCAAGTAATATCGAATTCTGTTTACCCAAACCATCCTTTACCATTGATACCCTTCAGTATTTGAAAGAGAAATATCCTCAAGATGTATTTTCAATAATCTTAGGAAGTGATGGTCTACAAAATTTTACTAATTGGAAAAACTATCAATCCATTCTTAAATCTTCAAGCATATATGTTTACCCTCGTCCTGGTTTCGATATCAAATTTATACAAGGCGCTACCATTCATAAACTTAAAGCACCCTTACTAGATATTTCGTCTACTTATATCCGTGAGTTAATAAGAGGAAAAAAAAATATTCGGTATTTGGTTCCGGACAAAGTAAAAGAGGAAATAGAAAGAAATGGCTATTATTCATCAAAGCTAGAAAATCCAACCAAGCAATAAACAAAATACCACGATAAAAGGAGCAGGAATCTTTGTATAACGTAGTATTAAAAATGTAGTTATTATAACTAACCAATTCAAGAGGTAATGAAAACTATAATTTTTCAGTGGCATATCTTTTAATAGGAACAAAGCTGCAGCCCACATAATGCCCACCACCACTGCATTAATACCTTCTAATGCCCTAAATACAACAACATATTTTTTAAGATATTGCCACACTGGAAAAAAAAACAAAACCAGTAAAGCACTTGGTAAAAAGATAGCAATAGTACCAGTGATACAACCCAATAACTGCATTCGCTTCCCTTCTACTTTCATTGCCATACCGCCAGTAAAACTTGCTACAGAAAAAACTGGGCCTGGAATAGCACGCACCATTCCATAGCCAGTTAACAAATCTTCTCTTTCTATCCGTATAGCATTAGGATTATTTTCCACCACATTTGGGGCATCCGGTCTGGCAACATACTGATCCAGCATCATTGGTAATAACACATCCCCACCACCAAAAACAAAACTCCCGAATCGGTAAAAATTTTCAAAAACATTAAATATCTTTCGATTAGGCCAATTCTGCTTCCTGGCTGTTTCACTTAATATTCCAGCAACAAGAAACACCATAACAAATAACCAAATATTTGTCCATCTAATCTGTCTAGGCTTTATATCAATTCGTTTAGGAATACGTTTACTACTTAAATTGGTTGCAAAACCGCCAGCTAACAGTAATAATGGAAATACCCATGGAGTCTTAAAAAGAAAAAAAGTTGCAACCATTGAAACTATCATAATAACCTGCGTAATAAAATTGTTTATAGATACAGTAAAGGCTTTAACTGCAGCAAAAATCAGAAAACCTATTGCCATAGGTTGGACATAGCTGAATAATTGTGGAGCAATCTTATTTGTATCGTGATTAATAAGAATAAATGAAAGAGCGCCCATTAAAATACTGGCAGGTAGTATCCAGATAATTAAGGTCACAACCGCTAGCGATGCTCCACCTCTTTTATATCCAATTAATGTAAGAGTTTGTGTGCTGGATGCACCAGGTAACAATTGACAAAAAGAATTATATTCAATCAACTCTTCCTCTGTTATATATCGTTTCTTTTGAACAAACGTTTTTAACATCATCCCAAAATGTCCTTGAGGGCCACCAAAAGCAGTAATACTATGCAGAAAAACTGCTTTTAAAAAAGGAATATGTCTAAACATAACAGCAGAAATAAATAGAAAATCCCGTTTTATTTTTTCAATCCTATCTCTCTTAATCTCTCATCAAGATATTCACCAGCAGTTGCATCTGTATAAGCTTTCGGATGTGTACTATTAATGCAACTTTCAAGACTTATTAGACTCATTGTACTTTTTGGATGCATAAAAAATGGAATTGAAAAGCGACTTGTATGCCATAATTCTCTTCTGGGATTTACAACCCTATGTGTTGTACTTCTTAGTTTATTATTTGTAAAGCGCTGTAGCATATCGCCCACATTAATCACTATTTGCTCTGTCAATGCTGTTACTGGTACCCATTCATTTTGTTTTGTCAATATTTCTAAACCTTCAGCCGAGGCACCAACTAATAGTGTAATCAAATTTATATCCTCATGTTCTTCTGCCCGAATCGCACTTGCAGGTTCAATAGTAATTGGAGGATAATGAATAGACCTTAGTATAGAATTTCCATTGTCTATAAAACCATCAAAATATGTTTCCTCAAGTCCCAGATAAATGGAAATAGCACGCAACAATATTTTGCCTGAATTTTCAAAAGCTATAAATGCATTATCGAACACTGTGTTAAAACCAGGAATTTCATTTACCTGCACATTATCAGGATAAACAATTTCATTCATGCTAGAGGAAAGCTGACCGTATTGAAAAAATTCTTTCAGATCTGGTGCATCACTGCCCTTTGCATGTTCCTTACCAAAAGAAGTATACCCTCGCTGTCCAGCAAGTCCTTCTACTTCATATCTTTTTTTATGATCAAGTGGTAAAGAAAAAAATTCCTGGACATATCTATAAAGATTGGCAATAAAATCATCTGGAATACCATGATTTTTTACCGCCACAAATCCAATTTCTTCATAAGCTTTTCCTAACGATTGAACGAAATTGTTCTTTAGAGATTTATCAGAACTAATAAAATCTGCTAGATCCACTGATGGTATTTCCATAACAAAATTTATAAATAAAAAATAGTATAATTTATAAGCCATACCTGGCACTAATCTCAAGCATCCTATCTATCGGCTTCTTAGCAGCTAATCTTATATCTTCATCCATTGTTATCTCTGGTTGCTCATATTTCATACATAGATACAGTTTTTCCAGTGTATTTAATTTCATATAAGGGCAATCGTTACAGGCACATGCATTATTTGGTGGTGCCGGTATAAATGTTTTATGAGGAGATGACTTTTGCATTTGATGTAAAATTCCAGACTCTGTTGCCACAATAAAAGAAGTAGCCTCATTTTCCTGGCTGTATTTAAGCAAACCTGTTGTACTTCCAATAAAATCAGCTAGCTCCAAGACAATCTCCTCGCATTCCGGATGTGCAATTACTTTTGCTGTAGGGTGCCTCAGTTTTAGCTTTGTTATTTTTTCACGGCTAAATATTTCATGCACCATGCATGCGCCATTCCATAATAGCATTTTTCTACCTGTTTGTTTATTGATATATGCTCCGAGATTTTTATCCGGTGCAAATATGATGGGTTGATCTTCCGGCAGGCTTTCTACAATTTTCTGAGCATTACTTGATGTGCAGATAATATCGCTTAAAGCTTTCATTCCGGCACTACAGTTTATATAGGTTATCACCAGGTGGTCCGGATGTTTATCTTTAAAGGCTTTAAATAGAGCAGGTGGGGCTGAATCGCTCAAAGAACAACCTGCGTTTAAATCGGGTAATACAACCTTCTTAGACGGGTTTAATATTTTAGCAGTTTCTGCCATGAAATGTACTCCTGCAAAAACAATCATATCAGCATCGGTACTTTGAGCTCTTTGTGACAGGCCAAGACTATCGCCAATATAATCTGCTACATCCTGTATATCGGGCTCCTGATAATAATGTGCCAGTATGATTGCGTTTTTTTCTTTTTTTAAACTTTCTATCGCTGCAAACAAATCAAGCGTTGGATCAATTGGTATATCCAGGTAGCCTTTTACATGTAGTGATTCATTTATTTTATCATTGTTAATTACTTCCATAATATGTATTAATACTCTTTATTTATATAATCCCTTATTACTATTAAGGCTGTGGATATGTGGGAAGATCATTGTTTTAAGAGTTGTAAAGTTAAAAACTTTGATTTATACACATTCATTCACGCTCTATTCACAAATCATAACTTGACTCTAATTCAGTACCAATCTCTATTTCTTTATTGCTACCCACATTCGTTGATAAAAAATAACGGGGATAATTTCCCTGCTCTTTTTAAAAAAATTGATGTGGATTGTATCCTGATAAAATGGGTGAAACATCGGTTTCATAAAGAATAAATTATTTTCCCCCTTTTTATCATCCAATTCCCCAGAATAAATACGGATCAAATTGGCACTTATCAACAGTAATTTTGCTTTACCAAGGTATACTGTTAGTAACCTCATCTGGTTAATTTTAATTATTACAATCCTTTATGCATGGATATCAATGCTGGTAAGTATTTAAGACGTTTTCCACAATTTGTTGCTATAGTTTTTTACCCTATTTTTGCCGTCCAAAATTTAATTTAATCAGCAAATGCAAATTATTCAAAGTATTCGGGACAAAGGTGCAGCAATTGTAATAGCCGTAATAGCACTTAGTTTAATCGGTTTTATTTTAATGGATGCCCGCCAGGGAAGCGGAAAGATGTTTGCCGGCATGAACTCCAATGTAGGTAAGGTAAATGGAGAAAGCATTGAGCGTACTTATTTCGACAAGCGTGTTCGTATGCTGGAAACCCAGGAAGAGCAAAAAAGTGGACAAAAGCCTTCTGGAATACGAAGCCAGCAAATTAGAGAACAGCTTTGGAACCAGGTTGTTGCCGAAAAAATATTTTATGCGGAAGCAGAAAAACTTGGAATTGATCTTACAGCTAAAGAACTTTCATCTATATTATTAAGTAATGACCCTTCAAATCCATTTTTACAACAAGGCCTGGCTGACCAGGCTACCGGAAGACTGGATGTTGCAAAAGCACAAGAGGCGTTAGCTAATATCAAAAAATTTAAAGGGGAGCAAAGAGAAATGGTAAATGCAGAGATAGTGGATCCTACAAAATTGAATACTGCAGTCGCAAAATATAGCGGACTTCTTAATGCAAGTGTTTATTATCCCACCTGGATGCAGGAAAAAGAAAATGCAGATGCTAAAAACTTTGCACAAATCTCATATGTGTATGTTCCATTCAATGAAATATCTGACAGCAGCATTACGGTAACAGATGCGGAAGTAAATTCATATGTTCAAAAACATAAAGAATTATTTAAACAAGAGGAAGGCAGAATGATCTCTTATGCATCTTTTAGCCAGTTACCATCTGTTGAAGACAGCGCAAGAGTAAAAACTTACCTTGAAACTTTGAAAACTTCTTTTGCAACCGATACGAGTGCAGCAGCTTTTATTGCAAGAAACACATCTGTTATCGATTTCAAAGATGAGTATTTACCAAAATCAAAAGCACAAACAACCCAGCTGGACACGATTTCTAAATTTCCAATAGGAACAGTTTATGGACCCTATGTTGAAAACGGCAATTATGTTATTGCAAAAATATTAGGCAGTAAAACTTTACCAGATAGTGTAAAGGCAAGGCATATATTAATATCATTGAATGATGAAAAAGGTCAACCTTTAAGATCTGATTCTGTTGCAAAAAAACTTGCTGATAGTATTCTAACTGCAGTTAATGCAGGTGCAGATTTTGCTGCCCTTGCGGCTAAATATTCTTCAGACGGTAGTAAAGACAAAGGCGGAGACCTTGGCACATTTGGTTATGGGACAATGGTAGCGGAGTTTAATGAGTTTACTTTCACCAAACCTGTCGGATCACGGGAAGTGGTAAAAACACAATTTGGATACCACGTTGTAGAAGTACTGAGTCAAAAAGATTTGAAACCGGCCTACAAAGTTGCACTGCTGGCAAAAGAAATTGCTGCAAGTGATGTAACTATCAACAGCGCAAGCTTAAAAGCTACTAAAGCATCAGCTGAAAAAGATAAAAAAGCACTGGAAGCCTACGCCGCAAAAAATGGCGTTCAGCTAACACAAGTTCCTACTATTGTGAAAGAAAATGACTTTTCTATCGCAAGCCTTCAGGAAGCCAGGTCACTCGTACGCTGGATTTTTGAGGCCAATAAAGGAGATGTTAGTGAGCCGTTTAGTATAGGAGATCAATTTATAGTTGCTTCTGTAGATAAAATAGAAAAAGAAGGCGTGCAAGATGCCAGTACAGCAAGGGCTGGATCAGAAGTAATGATCAGGAAAGAAAAAAAGACAGTCATGATTAAAGCGAAGCTTGGTAATAACCCTACAATCCAATCAGTTGCCTCAGCCTACAATAAACAAATCACACAGGCCGGGGCGGACTCATCCATTACATTTAGTGCACAAATAATAAATGGTGTTGGGCTTGAACCTAAAATAATCGGAGCGTCTTTCAATAAAGCATACCAGGGTAAACCTTCACCAGCAATTGGCGGAACAAACGGTGTTTATGTTATGCAGGTAAATAATATTTCTTCTAAACCAGCGGATACTCCAAATGAGCAAGCTCAAAAAGCAACTGCAAGAGTTGGTGCCCTTCGCTCACAGTTGAATAATTGGTATGAAGGATTGAAAAAACAGGCAACTATAAAAGACAACCGATCTAAGTTTTACTAAATGCGTTATAAATTAGTTTATATGCCGGTAGTTAAAAGCTACCGGCTTTTTTTGTATTAATTTTGCCATATGAATACGATGGTTAACAAAGTGGCAGAAAGCGGTATTATCACATTGAACCTGGAAGATTATTATCCGCAGGAAGAAGTGATCATTTTTGATATGAAGGACTATCTTTTTATGGGATTGATCTTAAAAGAAAAAGATTTTAGAGAAGCTTTAAAAATACTGGATACAGCATCCTATCAAAACAAGCTTGTTGCTGTTACCTGTAGTTCTGATGCTGTGATACCAATGTGGGCATATATGCTGGTGGCAAGTTTATTACAGCCTGTTTCAGCCAAAGTAATATTTGGGAATGCTGATGAATCAATTCAACAAATTTTGTTGGAAAATATTTCAAAGATTGAAAAAGAAGCTTTCGAAGATAAGAGAGTTGTTATAAAAGGATGTGGCGATAAACCAATGCCTGAGGCAGCTTACGTAGCCATCACATTTTTATTAAGACCGATTGCTAAAAGTATTATGTACGGAGAGCCGTGCAGCACCGTTCCTGTTTTCAAAAAATTAAAGGCATAAAATCAGTGTAGGTTTTCAGTAATAACAAACTTCAATTACAATGGGATACTCCCCTGTACACATATTTAAAACCATCCTCTTTTCTTAAATGAATAGATCATCCATAAAGGGATAAATAACATAAGCCCTACCGAAATAAAAAACCCCCATTGGTTATGCAATAATGGAATTCGTTCAAAATTCATCCCGAAAATCCCACCGATAACGGTAGCAGGTGCAAGAAGGCACGTAACAATCGCCATCACTTTCATTACTTCATTCAGTTTCAGATTTACATTACTTAAATAAAGATCCTGCAGGTTCATCATCATGTCACGGTAGTTCTCAGCAAGTTCATTTGCCTGCAAAATATGATCATACACGTCCTTAAAATATTTCTCTGTCCGCTCTTCTATCAATTCGCTTTCACTTCGTAATATGCCATTCACCATTTCTCTAACCGGAGAAATACTTCTTTTCAATACGATCATTTCTTTGCGAAGCAGGTTTATTTTGGCCAGTGTTCTTTTATTAGCGCTACGAATAATATCTTCTTCCAGTTGTTCAATTTTCTCACCCAATTGTTCCATCACAACGAAATAATTATCTACAATAAGATCTATCAATGAATAGAAAAGAAAATCACTTCCGTTTTGTCTTACTTTACTGGCACTGATTTTTAATTTATCTCTCAACGCATTGAACACGTCACGTGAAGCATCTTCCTGGAAACTAATAACAAAATTTTTACCCAGTACGATACTTATTTGCTCTGTTTCTACTGATGAATTTTCTTTGTTGAAATATAACATGTACAGCAAACAGAAAACTAGTCCATTGATCTCATCAGTTTTTGGCCGTTGGCCAAGACTTAAAATATCTTCTGTTATCAATTGATGTATGCCAAAATGATTGCACAATTTTTCTACATCGTCTTTTCTCAACCCATCTACATTTATCCAGGTGTTTGATGCAGACGAAAAATATGGATAAACATCCTCAACCTTTTTAAACTCAGTGCAGTTGTTGGTACTCTTATCAAAATCGTACACAAGTATTTTCACTTCAGCAGGTTCTGTACGGGTAGGAGCAGCCGTAGGATTTACCTGCAACACTTTTTTTGTCCGTACCAGTTCCATTGGGTTTAAAATGTAGTCCAAATAATTTTTTCTTACCATGAACACTCTTTTTAAAAAGAAAGGTATAAAAAAACCGCAAACCCCTCTTAGTTTGAGAGGGGTTGGGGTGAGGTCAAAATGAAGCGTTTTTAGGATAACGGGGAAAAGGAATTACATCCCTGATATTTCCCATTCCTGTAACAAACTGCACCATCCGCTCAAAGCCAAGACCAAAGCCTGCGTGCGGGCAAGCGCCATATCTTCTTGTATCAAGGTACCAGTCTAGTTCCTCTGCAGGTATATTTAACTCCTTCATTCTACCTGTAAGTTTATCCAGCCTTTCTTCCCGTTGTGAGCCACCGACAATTTCTCCTATACCAGGAGCAAGAATGTCCATAGCAGCCACAGTCCTTCCATCCTCATTCTGCCGCATGTAAAATGATTTTATTTCTTTTGGATAATTGGTAAGGATCACCGGTTTTTTAAAATGCTTTTCCACAAGGTAGCGCTCATGCTCACTTTGCAGGTCCATTCCCCAATCGGTGATCGGGTATTGAAATTTCTTTTTCTTATTATAGTTACTTTCTCTTAAAATTTCTATAGCCTCAGTATAAGTTATACGTTCAAAATTATTGTTCACCACTAAATCAAGTTTGTCCATCAGGCCCATTTCACTTCTCTCGATTTGGGGCTTTTGCTTCTCTTCTTCTTCCAGTCTTTGTGCAAGAAATTGCAGGTCTTCATTATTATTTTCCAGTGCCTGTGTAATGATATACTTAATAAATTCTTCAGCAAGGTTCATATTATCTTCCAGGTCGTAGAAGGCCATTTCTGGTTCTATCATCCAGAACTCAGCAAGATGCCTTGCAGTATTACTATTTTCTGCCCGGAATGTAGGACCGAAGGTGTAAATATCGGCAAACGCCATCGCTGCCAATTCCCCTTCAAGCTGCCCACTCACAGTTAGGTTGGTACTGCGGCCAAAAAAATCTTCTTTAAAATTTACTTCTCCATTTTCAATTGCGGAACCATCTAAGGGTAAAGTGGTAACACGGAACATTTCACCTGCGCCTTCTGCATCACTCGCTGTAATGATAGGCGTGTGCATGTATACAAATCCTTTTTCATTAAAAAACTTATGCACTGCAAATGCAAGGCTATGCCTTACCCTGAAAACGGCACCGAATGTATTTGTGCGGAAACGTAGGTGGGCGATCTCTCTTAAAAATTCAAGACTATGTTTTTTAGGCTGAAGTGGAAATTTATCAGCATCACTATCTCCCAAAATTTCGATAGTAGCCGCATTCATTTCTATTTTTTGGCCCTTGCCCAGTGAAGTAATTATTTTTCCTGTGGCTTTAATACAGGCACCAGTAGTGATCCGCTTTAATACCTCGTCATCAAAGTTGCCCAGCGTGGCGAAAACTTGCAGGTTTGTATTTGTACTTCCATCGTTAAGTGCAATAAACTGGTTATTTCTAAAACTCCTCACCCAACCCATAACGGTTGCATCAAAATCTGTTTCCGTTTTTTTAAAAAGCTCTTTTATTTTTACCCGCTTGTTGAACATATCTAATTATTAAGTGGGCAAAGATAAAGAAGCGGGCCGCACCCTCAAAGCAGGAAGCACACTTATATAGGGATGCCTTAAAAGATATTTTTTTAAAATTTGCCACGAAGGCGCTAAGCAACAAAGCTTTGATTTTAAATTTTTATTTTTCTTTATTCCTTCATGTCTTAGTGGCAAAAAATGGCTTTTGATACAGTATCTTTTGGCTACAGGGCAGGAATAAACTTCATAGAGATGCTGTTAACACAATGCCGGGTATCTTTCTCTGTAAATCGTTCGCCTGTAAAGACATGTCCAAGATGTGCATCACAGTTTGCACAAACTATTTCTGTACGGCTGCCATCGGCATCCCGAATCTTTTTTACTGCCCCAGGTATCTCATCATCAAAGCTTGGCCAGCCACAGCGACTATCAAACTTATCTTCAGATTTGTACAAGGGAGCGTTGCAGCGACGACAAACGTAAGTTCCGCTTTGTTTATTATTGTTGTATTCGCCAGTAAAAGGCATTTCTGTTCCTTTGTGTTCAATAACCCGGGCTTCTTCCGGCGTGAGTTTATTAAATTCCATTTTAGTATATTTTAGTTTTAAAATACAAACATCCTGCCTTTGTTTAAGGCTGTAGATTCATCGGGTTCTGTAACAACAATTAATTTCAGCTCCTAATTTGAAAAGAAAGTATTAATTTTTAAATCTCAATTTAAAAAAACAAATCAGCAGTATGAAAAAAGCTACGCTTGCTTTCACTTTAAATTTAGCCCTGTTTTCCACCAGCTTTGGCCAAACAGGCGCAGGTTTATTCAGGTATCCTGATGTTTCAAAAACCCATATTGTATTTACGTATGCAAATGATATCTGGACTGTTCCAAAATCAGGAGGAGCTGCCACAAAGCTAAGCTCCCCGGCTGGAGTAGAATCGTTTCCTAAATTTTCGCCTGATGGAAACTCAATTGCATTTACAGGTAATTATGATGGAAATAAAGATGTGTATGTGATTCCGCTGATGGGTGGAGTGCCTGTAAGAGTTACAGATCATGGTTATGGAGATCGTGTAGTTGATTGGACAAACGATGGCAAAAAAATCGTTTTTGCATCTACCCGGGAAAGTGGTAAATACCGGTTCAATCAACTCTACACTATTTCTGCTCAGGGTGGCCCGGCAGAAAAACTCCCATTGGCTTACGGCGAGTTTGCTTCCTATTCACCAGATGGAAAACAAATGGCATTGATCTTCCGCTCGCAGGCTTTCCGTAACTGGAAACGCTATAGGGGAGGATGGAATGCAGACATACATATTTTCAATTTTGAAAGCGGCTCTTCAGAAAACATTTCTGCCAAGAGTGATGCGGCAGACGAGTTCCCGATGTGGAATGATAATTATATATATTTTTCAAGCGATCGTGGCCCGGAAAACAGGATGAACCTATGGCGTTACAATGTTTCATCCAAAGCATTTGAACAGCTTACGCACTATAAAGATTATGATATCCATTTTCCTTCATTAGGGCCGGGCGATATTGTTTTTGAACAGGAAGGAAAACTTTTCCGCTTCGATCTCGCCACTCAAAAAAGCACAGGCGTTATGATCAATGTGGTTACAGATCGCACGGGTCTTAAGCCAAAAATAGAAATTGCTGAAAAAAATATTGAGCATATGAACCTGAGCCCGGATGGTAACAGGGTGTTGGTAGAAGCAAGAGGTGATATATTTTCAGTACCTGCAAAAGAAGGATATATAAAAAACCTGACGATGAGCAGTGGTGTTGCCGAAAGGACCCCCGCATGGTCTCCCGATGGTAGAAATATAGCATATTGGAGTGATGAGTCAGGTGAATATGAATTATACATTGTGCAGGCAGGGAAAGATAATAGCAGATCAAAAATTACGAACCTTGGGCCTGGTTTCCGGTATAGTTTATTTTGGTCGCCCGACAGCAAGAAACTGGCTTATATGGATAAATCGGGTAGCGTTAAGATAACCAATGCGGCAACTGGAGCTACGGTGCACGTTGATAAGGCGCTCCGCTATTCACACGGAAGTATGGAAGATTTTTCGTGCAGCTGGAGCCGTGATAGCAGGTGGCTTGCTTACGATCGTGACTTGGAAAGCTGGCATACCGCCGCTTTTATTTATGATGTGGAAAATAAAAAAACAACCCAGGTAACCAGCGGGTACTATAATGCCGCTAAGCCGGTTTTCGATACAGAAGGAAAATATTTATTCTTACTTACTTCGCAAACTTTCCAGCCATATTATAGTGATTTTGATAATTCATTCATTTATGCAAATTCAACAAACATAGCTGCTATAAGTCTTTTGCAGTCTACACCTTCCTTGCTAAATCCAAAAAATGATACGGTGGCAGTAACGCCACCAAACACTCCGCCAGTAGTAGATAGCGCTAAAAAAGCAAAAGCAATAAAGCAAAAAGAAGAAGTAAAAGAAAAGAAAGAAGAAAGCAAAGGTGTAAGAATTGATTTTGAAAATATTGAAGACCGGTTAATTTTATTACCAATAACTGCAGGCAATATTGGAAACATTAATACTGCAAAAGGAAAACTTATTTACAGCAGGTTTAATAATACCGGTACCGCCGGTGGCCCTGGCTCATTGAAGTTTTACGATATTGAAAAGAAAGAAGAAAAGAATATTGCAGACGCCGTAAATAATTATAAGATATCTGCAGACAAACAAAAGATCCTGATATCAAAGGCCGGGAGCTATTATGTTACAGACATTTCAGAAGCAGTAAAAACAGAAAAGAAATTACCACTGAGTGAAATGCAGGTAAGCGTGGATCCGATGGCGGAGTGGAAGCAAATTTTTACGGATGCATGGCGTATGGAGCGGGATTATTTTTATGATCCAAATATGCATGGTGTAAACTGGAATCAAGTTAAAGAAAGGTACATGGCAATGATCAATATTGCTATGACAAGAGAAGAAATAAATTTCATTATAGGAGAAATGATTGGCGAATTAAATGCTTCACACACTTATTATGGCGGCGGCGACGTAGAAAATGAAAAAAGCCGAAACTATGGTTATCTCGGTGTAGAATGGCAGGCGGCAGGCGGGTATTATAAAATTAAAAAAATTCTGAGAGGCGCAAGTTGGGATGCAGAAGCAAGATCACCACTGGCATTACCGGGGGTGTTGATCAAAGAAGGTGATTATATTCTTGCTGTAAATGGAATGCCTGTCACAACAGCGAGAGAACCATTTGCAGTTTTCGCAAACTTGGCAAATGAAACTGTTGAACTAACGTATAACAGTAAGCCTTCTTTCCAGGACTCAAAAACGGTTGTTGTTAAAACACTCGGCGATGAATACAGGCTTCGGCATTTATCCTGGATAGAGCAAATGCGTAAAAGAGTAGAAACAGCCACCAACGGTGATGCAGGATATATCTATGTAACCAGCACTGGCACCGATGGGCAAGCCGAACTGATGCGGCAACTAAATGCACAAACAGATAAAAAGGCATTGATAATTGATGAGCGTTTTAATGATGGAGGACAGATACCCGATCGCTTCATTGAAATGCTGAACCGGGCGCCACTTGCTTACTGGGCAATACGTGACGGGGTAGCATGGCCTTGGCCCCCAAACGCAAACTTTGGTCCCAAGGTAATGCTGATGAACGGTTGGAGCGGCAGCGGCGGAGATGCTTTTCCTGATTATTTTAGAAAGAGAGGACTGGGACCGTTGATTGGCACACGTACATGGGGAGGATTGATAGGCATTAGTGGTGTACCAGATCTTATCGATGGTGGAAGTATTACCGTACCAACCTTCCGTATGTATAATGCTGATGGATCCTGGTTCAAAGAAGGACATGGTGTTGATCCGGATATTGAAGTTCCGGAAGATCTTTCTGCAATGGCAAAAGGAATAGATCCGCAATTAGAAAGAGCCATCACTGAAATTAAAGCTTTGATAAAGACAAAAGGTTATATGCCACCGAAGCTGCCGGGCTATGAAATAAGATAGGAGAAAATTTAGACAAGAAAATATGGGGCTACTCGTTGCCCCTTATTTTTGCAAAATTCATTTCATAAATTTGAGCTAATAGAAGTGGAAGTAGCTCACCCGGTAGAGCGGCAGCTTCCCAAGCTGCAGGTAGCGGGTTCGAGACCCGTCTTCCGCTCACATTTTATTGCATATTGGTTGTGTCATTATGAAGTTGTACCGTTCGTAAAATATGTTACGTTTAGCGCCATTCATATTTTCTTTTTTATAATCTTTGCGTTCCGCAATCATTACGAATATGAAGTATTAATTAGTTCCGCCCAGCAGAACGACTCTCCACAGCTTTAACCTGCCTTGTATCGGCAGCGCTTCTTCATTTTAATAATTCAAAACTTCATGTCGCAAAATCAAACATCAACTTATAGTTTATCAAACATTTTTTCTCTTGTAAAACAATCTCTCAATGGAGAGTCGTTGGATTATACAACTGGCAGCATCCGCAGGGCGGTAATTTTATTGGCCATACCCATGATGCTGGAAATGTGTATGGAATCTGTTTTTTCAGTAGTAGATATATATTTTGTAAGCCATCTTGGTAAACATGCCACATCAACGGTGGGCCTCACAGAATCGGTGATTACGATTATTTATTCCCTGGCCATTGGTATGAGTATGGCGGCTACAGCAATGGTAGCCCGGCGTATCGGCGAAAAAAATCCGGAAGCTGCTACACTCGCAGGAATGCAGGCCCTGATCGTAGCAGTCATACTTACGATTGTGATAAGCATCCCAGGCTTTATATATGCCGGAGACATTTTACGCCTGATGGGTGCAGAACAGGAAGCCATCAATACCGGAATAAATTATACCAGGATTATGATGGCGGGAAGCCTCGTGATCATGTTGTTGTTTTTGCTGAATGGAATTTTCCGGGGAGCAGGCGATGCAATGATGGCCATGAAAAGCTTGTGGCTGGCTAATATCTGCAACATCATTTTATGTCCTTTATTCATACGGGGTTTATGTCCTGTACCAGCCTTTGGTGTGCAAGGCGCTGCAATGGCCACCACTATTGGCAGGGGAATCGGGGTCATTTACCAGCTCTATCATTTGTTTAATGGAAAGCGGCTCGTGAGGTTTACGATAAGACTTCTTAAGCCTCATTGGGAAATTATTAAAGCATTGG
>JBDSEE010000169.1:0-4259 GCA_039920245.1 Ferruginibacter sp. | reverse complement strand
CCTATACAACTTATTCCAATATGTTAACTTATTTTATGTCTCCGACATAATCATCTCTTTATGGTGGTTTTGCCGAGGGTGTTCACCTCTTCCCATACCGAACAGAGAAGTTAAGCCCCTCATGGCCCATGGTACTGCACAAAAATGCGGGAGAGTAGGTAGCTGCCATATTCTTTTAAAAGCCTTTCGGGAAACTGAGAGGCTTTTTTTATATTATGATATTTGAAATCAGGTAAATTGGGTTTTCTGTTGCCGGATGTAGTACTCTCATACAGCGTAAGAAAAGGAGGGGATAGCTGCCATACCTGCCTGCGGCAGTGGTACAATTTTAAAATACTCCTCGTGAAATCAATAGTCTTTGTTTTATAATAGCAAAGTTTTTTTTTCCAACTGCGGAAATTTATAACCGGTGTATAAAGCTTTACCCGTTCCCTCTTTCTTTTTCATGTTTTGTATTAAGAAGTTTATATGCTTTGATACTTTATATTAAACAGATTCAACAGGAATAATTTTTGTTTCCTTCATAGCAAAAGATATATATGGACAGTATAAATAAAAATCAGCCTGAAGACAATTATAAAGACCTGCGTGGCAAAGAAGGTATCAAGAAAATTAAAGAGCTAATTGATAAAGCTTCTTCGTGTTTTTTCTGTACTAATACTGGTAAAATGCCTTTTGCAACAAGACCTATGTCGGTTCAGAAAACTGATGATGACGGCATTCTTTATTTCTTAAGCGCCAACGATAGTCATAAAAACCAGGAGATAAGTGAAAACAGCCAGGTTCAGTTGTTTTTCCAAGGCGACCCTCATTCTGATTTTCTCACCCTTTCGGGGCAAGCTACTATTACAGAAGATAAAGCTGTGATCAAAGAATTATGGAATCCCATGCTGAAAACCTGGTTTACTGAAGGTGTTGATGATCCCAGGATAAGTGTTATTAAAGTAGATGTACAAGATGGTTACTATTGGGATACTGTTCATGCCATGCCCGTGGCATTTATAAAAAGACTGATTGGCGCTGTGATAGGTAAGACTTTGGATGATTCCGTGGAAGGTACAATTACTACATGAGTTTTTCTGTCGGTGTTTTCAGTGATTTATTCAAAATAGAAAACAAACTACATCAACCTCCCATGCACAACTACTTTAGGAGAAATAGAACCGTATATCTTTGTATCTGAATCCAATCCTTACAAAAAGCGTTTCAATATCCTCCTAAAGACCTTTAAAAATTCAACTTTGAAAAACCTTCGAGAGGAGGTTTTTTTTTATGTCTTTTACCGAATGGGATTATGAATTATTAAGCTCCATTTTTTTTAATAAACTAATACTGAGGTTTATATCTTTCCCGATATAGGATATATGATTATCCGGCCGGAGGAAAATATAAAAGCCATCCGCTTTGCCAAAAAGAGGTTCCGGTATTTCAGTAAAAGTCATCCAGGTTATTTTGAATGGCAAATTTTGTAATGCTGAAGGAATATAAGCTTCTCCTTTTCCAAAGTACAAAAGCTTAAAGCCGGGAATTTTTACATGGTCGAAAATATTCTGTCCCGATTTAAATAAAATATAAGGCATCCTATCACCCGCTGCTACTTTTCCAATTGAACTTTTTACCGTTAAAACACTTTTAGAATAAGCAATGCCAGTTTGAGAGATCAGTGGAAAAACCCGTTTGTTGATCACCGGAAAGCGGGACATAATTCCTGCAAGTATGGGAAGGATATTTAACCTTGCAAAATTCTGCCAGCGACCTGAGCCCGTCATAAAATCAAACATCCTGTCTGTCGTTTCCAATAAATGAGCGGCATTCTCTGTTCGTTCGGTATTATAACTATCCAGCAGGGAATTATTTGCATTATACTGTAGTGTATAAGCCAGCTTCCAGCCTAAGTTATAGGCATCCTGAATACCTGTATTCATACCCTGTCCCCCAGCGGGGGTATGTATATGCCCTGCATCGCCAGCGATTAAGCAATTTCCTTTTCTAAAAAAATCTGCTTTGCGGCTATGGACCTTATATGAAGAAAACCAACGCAATTTCTTAAACGAAACAGGTATCATCATTTGTTCCCGGATACCAGCTTCAATGTCTTCAAAGTGAAATATATCGTCAGCGGTTTTATCCGGCAATATCCCTATCATGCGATAATGCCCCTCACCCTCCATGGGAAAATAAAGCACAAATCCTTTTTTGATGAGGAACATAAATAACTCATCCCGGTTGATGACACTGCTTTCAAGTTCTACATCCGCTACATAAAATATTTTTGGAATAGTATCTCCTTCAAAGTGGGCACCCATTTGATGGCGTACCAGGCTACCGGCGCCATCACAACCCACCAGGTACGCTGCTTCAATGACATGTCCGGCACCGTTAACATCTTTGTAATGAACCTTCAGACCAGCTGTATCATCATAGTGTGTGAATTCAGTTTCCCACTGGATATTCTTTCCATGTTCAACAAGGTATTCAACCAGGAGCTCTTCCGTTTTACTTTGCTCCAGCGATAAGGCAAAAGGGAAAGGACTTAAGCCTTCACCCATTCCTGCAAGGTTAAGGTTTGCTCTTTTCCTTCCGTTGTAAAAAATATTTGCGCCAGTGGTAAGCCTTCCTCGTTCAATTGCCTTACTTGCCAACTCCGTTTCCATGAATATCTCCAGCGTCCTGGCCTGTATAACTACCGCTTTGGAAAGCGGGGTAGGCCCTTCATTTTTTTCCAGTATGACAAAGCTGATATTATACCGAAGTAACTGAATAGCCAGACTGAGGCCAGTGGGACCGGCACCAACGATAACCACCTGGGTTTTTGAATTGGAATATGCTGTCATGGCTTTATATTTTAATGTTGAAAATTACTAAGCTAAACTTCTTTGTAAATTGTAGCTAATTTAACCAAATAGGTTGAAATACTCCAACATTCACATAGGATTAATGATCCTTCCATTTTGAAAAATAGTATCAGCATGGCTTCCAGGATTAGAATAATAACTACAAATGAATAATAGAATAAGCTACTGATTTTGCCCTTACTGTTGATGAGCTTTATAGCAGCATCCAAATCTTATAAAAAGCAATATTTCAATATCCTCCTAAAAGATCACCGGAAACCATTTACCTAACCAGTTGAAAAACCTTCTTTGAAGGTTTTTTTTATTGGGTATATCGATGTGGGACCGGACAAAGCTTTTACTTTCGAACTCACTTCTTTTCTTCTCCCCTTCCTATCTTTATTATATGAACCGGACATTTATGATAGGTAGTTTACTCCTGGGGATAATAATAACCTGCGTAGCGGCCATGGAGCCATCCATGAAAATAAGGGAATTTAAAAACCTTAAAGTGTTGCCTAAAGATATAAGTGACCAGGCATTGCAAAAGATCATGGAAGATGAATTCGTGGAAGGCCTCGGAGTGAGTTGTAAATATTGCCATGCAAAGCTGGACGGATCGGCAGAACTGGATTATGCGAGTGATGCAAAACCTGAAAAAGAAATTGCACGCTCCATGATGCGTATGACCCTTGAATTAAACAATAAATATTTCGGGGTGCAGCATCCTATGATAGGGGATAGTATCATGGCCATATCTTGTGTGAGTTGCCATAAAGGCGAACCATATCCTAACAAAAAGAAATAATCCTTTCAGGTAGAATATTTAATGTCTTATAAAATACTTACGGGTAAATTCCTACTATCCTGTTTATTCATATTCTCAAGCGCAGGAAATATGATCGGTAGCAATCGTATAAGATTTTGATTTCACTCAATAAAGCTGCTACAGTGGCCTTTATTTGATTCTAAAGCAACCAGGATTAATGTTAGAACTCTGACTACAATAATAAGATTCCCGTAACTACAAATGACCGATCTTGTATACTGTAGATTTGTATCTGAATCCAATCCTAAAAAAAGCGTTTTCAATATCCTCCTAAAGACCGTGTAACTTCCAATTAATGAAAAACCTCCTAACCGAGGTTTTTTTATTTTATTTCATCCTGTAGATTTCAATAAACCTTTAGCTGCGGTCTTACCGTTATGCAGGACAAGTTGCGTTTAATTGTTACCTGGTGCATAACAAAAAACCTCCCGGAAGGAGGCTTTTAAATTTCTTACTGCTGTGCAGCTTTTTAAAAGGTAATGATCTTTAGTAGGATATTGGTGCGGGTCTTTTGGTTTGGATGTTTGGATTGATGATGTAAAAGTAGCCGATTGATTTTTGGAAACATTCGTAATAAAAGCTGATTTGTTGTAGTA
>JBDSEE010000168.1:0-5630 GCA_039920245.1 Ferruginibacter sp. | reverse complement strand
TCACCTAATTTGGGATTTACTTTTAATGATGCGACCAGATCGTTGACATCATTTTTCAGAGAGGGATACTTCTTTGAAAGTTTTTTTAGATCTGATAAAAATGATTTGTTAGGAATGACATTAACCTGCATACTAAAAATTAAAGTTCTTTATATACTTCATCCCAGGAATTTAATTTGATTTTCCCTTCTCCATGCAGTTTGACTTCATTGAGCCGACCCTCAAAGCTATCCAGAAATATTGCTTTGGCTTTTTGCTTAGCAGTTAGTTTTTTTTTGGGAGCAGTGGCAACAGGAATTTTCATGCGCTGCATTAATTCAGCAACCAAATTATATTCTTCTTTGTTACGGGGTTTTACCAATATTGTTTCCATATAATAAAATTACAAAAAAAATTATTGTGCAACCGCCCGGTTCTGTTTTCTCAATGCAAAAAATAAAAAGATTAATCCAAGTGCAAAGAATACTATTAATGCAAGTACAGAATTTCTCATGTTGCCAGTAAATTCTTCTATATAACCAAATGCTGACAGGCCAATTACAATGGCAATTTTTTCAGTAATATCATAGAAGCTGAAGAAAGATGCGGTGTCTTTTGTTTCTGGCATTAACTTTGAATAAGTAGAACGGCTCAATGATTGAATGCCACCCATCACAAGGCCAACAGCTATCGCCAAGCCATAGAATTGGTACTCCGTCTTCATCAGGTATCCAAAAATGCAAACGAAGATCCAAAATAATACCACAGCGATCAACACCTGCAGGTTACCAAATTTTGCTGAGAGCCTTGACATAGTATATGCACCGGCTATTGCTACCAATTGTATCAGCACTACCGTGATGATAAGTTTTGTAGAGGGTAAATTCAGAACCTTACTTCCAAAATTAGTTGCTGCAAGCATTACCGTTTGCACACCCATATTATAAAAGAAGAATGCCGTCAGGAAACGCTTCATCACCGGCATGCGCATCAACTGAAAAAACACTTTTTTTAATTCAAAAAACCCGCCTGTGATAATATTCTTATTATTCTCTCCTTCTCCAATGCCCCTGTTCTTAGGCAATCTTGCAAAAGTTATTTGTGCAAAGCCTGCCCACCAAAGCCCCACCAGCAAAAAAGTTAGCCTTACTGCATCGCCCTCGCTTTTCAGGAATGGTATCTTTTTATAAAATAATACCAGGGCAAAACCAAAAAGTTGCATCAGCACACTTCCGATATATCCCATAGAGAAACCACGGGCACTCACCCTGTCCCGGTCCTTTACAGCAGCTATTTCAGGCAGGTATGAATTATAAAAAACGAGGCTGCCATAAAAACCTATTGCCGCCAGCATCATACATATCACTCCAAAAGAAAAGTAGCTACTATTGAAAAAATAGAGGCAGCTACATGAAATAGCACCCAGGTAACAAAAGAATTGCATGAAACCTTTCTTATTGCCTTTGTAATCTGCAACAGAAGTAAGAATGGGTAATGAAAAGGCCACGATCATATAAGCAGCAGCCAGGGCATAGTTGTACAACGCAGTATTTACAAAGTGACGACCCATGAAGGTCACTGTTCCATTAAAGGGCTCAGCCTTTGTCATCTCAGTATAATAGATCGGGAAAAAGGTAGTTGTGATCACGAGGTTATAAACTGAATTGGCCCAGTCGTACATAGCCCATCCATTAATAACTTTTTTTGAAGCAGTTTGCATGGCTTAAAAATAAGGAAACTAAAATAACACTTTCAGCAATATACCTGCAAAAAGATTAGCGTGGCAGGTAACCTGTATAAATGAGAGCGATCAGGATTATCCCAATAACGATGCGGTATATGCCCCAAACCCGGAAGCCGTGTTTCTTTAGAAAAGCAATAAAAAACTTTATGGCTATCATGGCCACCACAAATGCAACAACGTTCCCTATAGCAAGCTGCTTAATATCATCTGCAGTGAAACCACCTGATTCTTTATAATATTTGTATATCTTATAACCCGTGGCAGCCAGCATTGTGGGCACTGCCAGGAAGAAAGAAAATTCTGCGGCGGCACTGCGGGTAAGTTTTTGGTGCATACCACCAATGATAGAAGCTGCACTACGACTCACACCGGGGATCATAGCCAGGCATTGCCATACACCAATCAAAAATGCCGATTTGTAAGAAGTTTGATTTTCATTCGTGATTCGATGTACCCTAAATAATTTATCAATAAAAAGTAACACGATGCCACCCAGTAACAAACTAACAGCCACCGTTAAACTGCTTTCGAGCAAAGCATCTATCTTTTTTGCAAATAACAAACCCAGGATGAGTGCTGGAAATACACCCACGATAAGTTTAAGATAAAAGGGTAGGTTTTTGAAATTGAAAAACTTTTTCCAGTACAACACAACGACAGCCAGTATTGCTCCAAGCTGGATACTTACCGTAAACATTTTTGTAAATTCTGTATCCGGTATATGCAACAATTTCTCTGCAATGATCATATGCCCGGTAGATGATACCGGTAAAAATTCGGTTAGACCTTCAACGATACCGATGATGATGCTTTGAACAGTTGTCATTTAAATAAAATTTGGATCAAATAAAAAGCGCTGTAATAGACAGCGCATTGGTTAAAATGTTTTTTTGGGAAAGTTAGACTGTTGCTTTCTTTGGTTTTTTCATGATAGCTATCACTTCTATTACAAAACCAGCAATGATAAGTAATGGTGCTACGGTAATTCTAATAGGGCTATACACTTCTTTAGCATTGAACACATTTGGATCAGCGCTGCTACCGCCTGCCATTAGAAAAAATCCTATTGCCAGTACTGCAAGTCCTACCAGCATTAATATGTAATTCTCTTTTGTAAAAAGGCTTGGTGTTGTAGTAGTGATCGTTTCTTTTTTATTTTTTATCATGGTTTCAAAAGTTTGAAAGTTGCAAGATAAGCAACCGGTTATTAATATAAATCATCCAACTTCATCCGCAAGTATTTAATGACCGAGCGGTGTGTACTGGCCAGCGAAATAAGGATTCCCAGGAAGATGATAATGGCAAATAATATCAGCAATCCTTTATTGTCGTGCAGTAGTTTAAAGTCAGGGATCATTCTTTCAATTAGCAAAACGCTACCCCATATCGCCAGGATAGCAACGATAGAAGAAATCAGCCCATTGATGATTGCCCGCTGGTTGATGGGCCTGGCAATAAACCACCGGGTGGCTCCTACCATCTGCATGGTCTTTATAAGAAAGCGATTACTATACATGGCCAGCCTGATAGTATTATCTATAGAGAAGACGACCAGGATGGTAAGTATTACTGTGGCAAAGAGTAAAATAAGCCCCGCCGTCTTTACGTAACCACTCACTTTGGCCACGGTCTCTGTTGGGAACTGGAACTCGGATATGACACCTGGGTAAGCAGTTTGTAATTCTCCCGCCAGTTTATCAAGACTGTCTTTTTCTACATAGTCTGCCCTGATATAAAAATCTATACTTTCCGGCAGTGGGTTGTTATTCAGGAACTGTTTCCAGGTAGTATCATTTTCATTATTCCATTTCTGCATGGCCATTTCTTTGGTCACATGCTCTACACGGTTTGCGTATGGTAATGCAGAGATATAATTTTTAAGACTGTCAACCTGTTTCTTGCCGGCATCACGGTTCAGGTATGTGTGTACCTGGATACTTTCTTTAAAATAATCACCTGTCTTCCTGAGGTTCAAAAAAAACCAGCCAACAATGCCAAACAGGAATAACACAAGGGATACACCAATGATTGCATATGCATATGTTGGTTTACTTTTTTTACTTGCTGCTTTCCCAAATTGAGCCATAGATTGAAATTATTGTTGAATGATTAGCTTTGAAAGTGCACAAAAGTAAAGGTTTTTATATGGTTTGATTTACTTTTGCCAACTGCAAAACGATTGCCTGTCAAATATATTTTTAATGCAGGAATGATATTGTTTATTTATTTGTTAAAAAGCAATTTTCTTCCCGCTTATGAGTGCCGAATAAAGTGATGAAGTATAAGTGTTTATTCTGCCTGCGGACGGGACAGGCGTTAATGCAGTTGATCAAAACTAGAGCGGGTCAATAAAATTTAATTAAATAGAAACAGATTGAAGCATGGAATATAATTTCAGGGAGATAGAACAACGATGGCAGCAGTACTGGAAAGAGAATACTGTGTATACTGTGAGCAATGAAAGTACAAAACCAAAATGTTATGTGCTGGATATGTTTCCATACCCCAGTGGTGCAGGGCTGCATGTTGGGCATCCGCTGGGATATATCGCCAGTGATATTTATAGCCGCTACAAACGTTTGAAAGGCTTTAACGTGCTGCACCCAATGGGCTTTGATAGCTTTGGTTTGCCGGCAGAACAGTACGCACTGGAAACGGGTCAGCATCCTGCAGAAACTACCGCCAGGAACATTGAAACTTTTAAAAGCCAACTGGATAAAATTGGTTTCTGTTATGACTGGAGCCGGGAAGTGCAAACGAGTGATCCTAATTATTATAAATGGACACAGTGGATTTTTTTGCAATTGTTTAATAGCTATTTCTGTAATACAGAAAAGAAGGCTCTACCTATTTCCATGCTGGTAAAAAAGTATGAAGCAAAAGGTGCAATGCCTGCAGCCGGTGAGCCCATTCCAGGTAAACATTTTACTGCGGATCAATGGAATAATTTTTCTGAAAAAGAGCAACAAGATATTTTAATGAAGCGCAGGCTTGCATATAGTGCGTATGGCGAAGTGAACTGGTGCGAAGCATTGGGAACCGTACTTGCTAATGATGAAGTAGTGAATGGAGTAAGTGAAAGAGGCGGACATCCTGTAATAAAAAAGAAAATGCGTCAATGGTATTTACGCATCACCGCTTATGCAGACAGGTTGCTGGAAGGTTTGGAAACAGTGAACTTCAGCGATGCGATGAAAGAGATGCAACGAAACTGGATAGGTAAATCTTCAGGTGCAGAAATGGAGTTCAACATTAAAGATTCCCCATCCACGATAAAAGTTTATACAACAAGGCCTGATACAATTTTTGGCGTTGACTTCCTTGTGCTGGCTCCTGAGCATGAGCTCGTACAAACCATTACAACAACTGAACAGTGTGCGGAGATAGAAAAATATTTAACGTATGCGAAGAGCCGCAGCGATCGGGAAAGGCAATCGGAAGTGAAACAAATATCAGGCTGTTTTACCGGAGCCTATGCATGGAATCCTTTTGACGGAAAACAAATTCCGATCTGGATAGCGGAGTATGTGCTGGCAGGATATGGTACCGGCGCTATCATGGCTGTGCCTTGTGGGGATCAACGGGATTTTTTATTTGCAAAACATTTTAATATTCCCATTACAAATATTATCGGAGAGCATTTTAACGGCGTTGAAGCAAATGCCACTAAGGAAGCGGTACTGCAGCATTCCGGTTTCCTGGATGGCTTGTTGATGAAAGATGCCATTGCCATTACGATGGATAAAATAGAGGAGATGGGTATTGGCAAAAGAAAGCTAAATTATAAAATGCGTGATGCAGGTTTTAGCAGGCAGCGTTATTGGGGCGAGCCTTTCCCGATTAAATGGATTGATGGCGTAGCCGTTGCCACCAGCGGGAATGAGTTGCCGGTTGAATTACCGCATGT
>JBDSEE010000167.1:0-4235 GCA_039920245.1 Ferruginibacter sp. | reverse complement strand
ATTGACAGTTAATGCTCTTCCAATATGTGGTATCACTGGTAATAATGTGATCTGCGTTGGACAATCAACCAGCTTCCTTGCTTCAGGTGGTACTAGCTACTCATGGACAGGACCAGGTGGATTTACAGCAGCAACTGCATCAACAGGAACAATTACTGCAGCCGGTACTTACACAGTATTGGTAACTAACGCAAACGGATGTACCAGCTCTTGCAGTCGTACATTGACAGTTAACGAGTTACCGGTATGTGGTATCACAGGTGAAAATGTGATCTGTTTAGGAACTACAACTGTGTTTACAGCAACTGGTGGTGTAAGTTACTCATGGACAGGACCAGGTGGATTCACAGCTTCAACAGCTGCTATCACTGTGTCTGTTGCCGGTGTTTACACAGTTACAGTAACCAATGCAAACGGATGTACCAGCTCTTGTAGTCGTACACTCACAGTCAATAACTGTGGTGCATGTACGTTTACTCAAGGTGCTTACGGAAATGCAGGCGGTAACCATTGCAATGAAGATGGTACAACCTCATTATCATTGGTTAAAATACAAAGAGCATTAACACTTGCAGGCGGATCTTATACATTCGGCAGAAACACACGTACATTCACATTGTACTATGCAGATGCTATCCATGTAGAAGATGAAATGCTTCCAGGTGGTGGAAACTCTCAAATGTTTGGTGCAGGTGGCGCAACTTGGTCACAAACCAATACATGGTCAAGAGTTCCATTAGCTCAAGGCGGACAAAACAGGGGTAAAATTCAAAATACCTTGTTTGCACAAACTCTTACTATGTGGTTTAACCTGCAAAACAGTAGTTCTCTGGGAGGACTTCCTGTAGCAGATACGATCTGGACAAGAGCAATGACAACTTGCGGAAGTAATATTCCTACTGGCCCTGAGGCTAAATTTGGAATACCTCATGATGTAGTTGTTTATCTTGCTAATCCTGCAAATGGTTATACCAATAATGTAGCTGGATTATTCAAACTGGCAAATGATGTGCTGGGTGGAGTAAATACAGCAGTTAGTGCAGGAAGCGTAGCAACTGCAGTGGATGTGTTCAACAATGCTTTTGACGAATGTCGTGTGATCTCCAGGCTATTTAACCTGGGAGGAACAAATGTTCCGGTTCAAAACATAGTTACACAGTCACAACCTTTAGTAGAAGTTTCCGCTCATCCAAATCCATACACTGACAAAGTTGTTTTCACAATTAGGTCATCAGTTTCTGGGACTAGTAGTTTTGAACTTTTCGGCCTTCTTGGCGAAAAAGTTACTACACTTTACCAGGGATTTATTGAAAAAGGAGCTGTTAAGACCATCACTTACGAAGTACCAAACGTAAATCGTAAGACGTTGGTTTATCAATTAAGAATTGGTAGCGAAATGGTAACCGGCAAGGTTATCTATCCTAACTAACAGTATAGTTTTTTCATCTAAAGAGGCTGGTCATTTCTGACCAGCCTCTTTATTTTTTAAAGAACGTTGGCTCTTTTATATTTTTAATAACTTTGGAATTCAACCATAGCAATGAAAAAAATATTCCTGTTTCTATTTTTCCTGAAAATCTCTCTTCTTATCAGTGCACAAAACCTGGAAAATAATTTAAAAGTAAATGGCAGGCTTAGTGAAGTAAAAGCTGGCCTAATCTACCTTAACATCTACAATGAAACCGGAACAATAAAAGATTCAGCTAATATTAAGGATGGAGCTTTTAGCTTCAATAGCCATGTGGACAAACCTGTGTATGCAGTTTTGAATTTACCTGGTAAACCACAACAGGATGCATTTGTTTTTTTTGCTGAACCTGCAACTATGAATATTTCAGGACGAGGAGATACTCTTAAGAACTTATCTATATCCGGATCTAAATTAAATGATGATGATAAAAGGTATAGAAAGCATATGGCCTTAATAACGGACAGAGAAAAGAAGAATAATGAAATATACACTCAAGCTTTGAAAGATAAGAACCAGCACATACAGGACAGCCTGGACGCACTTGAAGATGTTATGCTTGTAGAGAAAAGAAAACAAGTGGGGGAATTTGTAAAGGCAAACCCAAATTCGCTTCGGTCAGCAATGGCGATCAATGAAAATTTTGGCTATTATGCAGAAGCATACGAAGTGAAGCCTTTGTATACGGCACTTTCAGAGAACATGAAGCAAACTGAAACAGGTAAGAAAGTGAAAGCTATGATGGATGTATATGAAACCGTTTCCATTGGTAAGCATGCACCGGAAATAGCACAGCAGGATTCTCTTGGAAACACTTTTCATTTGTCTTCCTTAAAAGGCAAGTATGTTCTAGTAGATTTTTGGGCAAGCTGGTGCGGCCCTTGCCGGAGAGAAAATCCAAATATAGTGAAAGCGTATAATCAATTTCATCCGAAGGGATTCGAAATTCTCGGTGTGTCATTTGATAATGAAAAAGGCAGGCCGAAATGGCTAAAAGCTATCCAGGATGATAAATTATTCTGGTGGCAGGTGAGCGATCTGAAAGGATGGAATAATGCGACCTCTGCATTGTACTACGTCAAAGCAATACCATCAAATGTATTGATTGATAAAAACGGGGTTATAGTCGCAAAGAACCTTTTTGGTAAAAAGCTTACCGATAAACTTAATGAATTAATGCCCTAATAAACTATTCTTTGAACTACAGGCTTTACCTTATTGCACTGTTTGTATGTTCGGGTATTATCCTGTCTTTTATTATTGAACCAGAATCATCCGATGCAGAAAGGGTGCAAGCCGATTACCTGCAAAACGCCAGGGAATTCCATCGCCAGGTTTCAGTTCTAAAAAATACATTGGCCTCTGCCAATAAGAATCAGATTCAGCAACAGTTCATACTAACAAGATCCGCATACAAAAAAATAGAGATTTTTGTAGAATACTTTTTTCCTTTTTATGCAGGAAAATTAAACGGCCCACCAATTCCTTTTTTCGAGGAATCTGAACCGGACATGGGGGAGCAACAGCCCATGGGTATGCAGTTGATCGAATCGTATATTTTTCCTAACATTCTGCTCTCAAAAAAAAATGATCTTCTTTTCCAAGTGAAAGAATTAGATAGGTATGCAAATGAATTACCCGAAGTAAATAGCTCGTTTGCATTTGATGACAGCAATACATGGGATGCAATCATGGAAGAGTTGTACCGGGTTACTGCAACGGGAATCACAGGCTTTGACTCACAGGTAGCAGCAAACAGTCTGGCCGAAAACCGTGAAGTCTTAAAAGGCATGCAAACTATTATTTCATTTTATAAAAAATCTTTTAAAGACCAGGGATTGGATTATGAACAATTCGACAATCTTTTGACGAAAGCTGAAGAATATCTTTCCATCAATACAAATTTTAATGATTTAGATAGGGAAGTATTTATCCGTAGTTACCTGAATCCAATCACAAAAATGGTTGCCCTGTATAAAACCAGCAAAGGTTATATCGACAATCCTTCTTCAAGGTTTTATAGTGCAATAAGGAAAAATAATACACTATTTGCACGGGTGGCTTTTAATCCTTACCGCTTCCTGGATGATTATAACAGCAATGCATACAAAGTATTTCTGGGTAAAAAACTTTTCTTTGATAACAGGTTATCGTCAGGGAATAACCGGAGTTGTGCTTCCTGTCATAATCCTTCACTTGCTTTTACAGATGGATTAGCAAAAAGCAAGGCTATAGACGGACATACAATTCTGCCACGCAATGCGCCAACGATTTGGAACGCTGCGCTGCAACGTAACTTGTTTTACGACAGCAGGAGCCGCACGCTTGAAGACCAGGTAATGCAGGTATTAAATAATGCAAATGAAATGCACGGCTCTGCAGATACATCAGCAAAAAACATTCTGCTGCTGGATGAATATAAATCCCTGTACACCCAGGCCTTTCCTTTGGCAAAATCAGGTGATGCAGCAATAAATATCTGCAATGCGATAGCTTCCTACGAACGTACACTGGTGTCTCTTAATTCAAAATTTGACCGGCATATGCGTGGAGAAGACATTTTGAATAAAAATGAGATCAATGGCTTTAACCTCTTTATGGGAAAAGCAAAATGTGGAACCTGTCATTTCATGCCATTGTTTAGCGGTGCCAAACCACCACGATATTATTTTATTGAAAGTGAAGTGATAGGTGTACCAGCATCAGCTAATAAAACAAAGCCCACTCTAGACAAAGACTCTGGCAGGTTTCTTATAACAAAACAAAA
>JBDSEE010000166.1:0-3236 GCA_039920245.1 Ferruginibacter sp. | reverse complement strand
CTCCATAAAAAATACCCCACATAATGGCTACAGCAGGAATGCCATACGTAACCATAGAAGAAAAAATAACTCCTGCTCTTTTTATTAACACATAAAAAAGTATAGAAGCAAGAGCAGTTCCGAATACACCGAGCACCACAGAAAAGCCTGTTGATGCAAGGATACCTTTATCAGTAAAATTTAAGTGGAAGAACCCGGTAAATAATAGAACGATCAATGCAGGTATAGAGTTCAGTGAAAATGCAATGGAGGCTATCGTTACCGAAGGAAGGTGATTAAGATACCTGTGCACCAGGTTTACATTAATTCCGTACATGATCGTGGCAATTACCACATACAAGATATATAACACATTGCCATGGTAGCTTTCATTGGGCTGAAGAAAAAACAAAAGTAAGCTGCCGGTAAAAGCAAGCGCAATGCCCAGTATCTTTCGTAATGCAACCTTCTGTTGAAAAAACATAACGCCGATCACGATGACAAAAATGGGAGTAAGTGAATTCAATGTTCCTGCAAGCGCACTGTCTATTTCCTGCTCTGCAATACAAAATAAATATGCAGGTAAAAGGCTACCAAGAACGCCTGATATAAACAGTGTAAATATTTTTCTCCTGGGAATGAGCATGATATTTTTTATTGCAACAGGCAACAGGAATAACCCCGAAGAAATGATCCTGATGGAAGCAACCTGGTAAGCAGAAAGATTTTGCATACCTTCTTTCATCAAAATAAAACTACTACCCCAGATGAAACATAAGGCAATGAAAATTAACCAGCTTATAAATTTATAGGAAAACATTTTTTATGAAAGCGGCAAAGGACGTTTATATTTTATTATAATTTGTACCGTCTCTAACATTTTTGTAATATTAGTCTCTATAAAATGCTTCACTTAAAAATAACATTATGGGATTTATTAAAGAATTCAGGGATTTTGCTGTGAAAGGCAACCTCGTAGACATCGCTGTAGCATTTGTTATGGGTGCCGCTTTCAGCAAAGTAATAACGTCTTTTACTGAAGGAATTATTTCACCCCTGGTAGGATTACTTGGAGGTGCAGATTTATCTAAGCAAGTATATGAGCTAAAACCTGCTATAACAGACAGCACCGGTAAGGTGATCCAACAAGCAGTGGCACTAAAATGGGGTGATTTCGTAACAGCGATAATCAACTTCATCATCGTTGCTTTTGTAGTGTTCCTGGTTATTAAAGCAATCAACAGGATGAAGCGTCCTGAACCAGTAGCAGAAGTTGTAGCCTCTACTACAGATAATTTACTTGCAGAAATACGGGATGAATTAAGAAAAAGATAAGCATGTTTTTGAGTTATCCACAAACTGTCCTGATGCAAATTGCAGGGTAGTATTAAGTAGCTACAATTGAATATTTTTGTTGCTCCCACTATTGTGTGGGAGCATTTTATTAACTTTTTACCTTGGCTACTACTGCAACTTACCAGATAAAGCTCGACCAGTTTGAAGGACCTTTTGACCTGCTGCTTTTTTTTATAGAAAGGGATGAACTGGATATCTATAATATTCCCATTACAAAGCTCACCAACGAGTTTTTAGATTTCATTCATAATGCAGAACAAATAAATATTGAGCTAAGCAGTGAGTTCATACTTTTCATAAGCACACTCATGCGTATAAAAGCCAAGATGCTTTTGCCAAGAAAAGAACTTGATGCTGCAGGTAATGAAATAGATCCAAGGCAGGAGCTGATAGACAAGATCCTTGAATACAAAAAGTTTAAAGAAGCATCTGCAAAAATGGCCGAGATGGAAGCAATTCGCATGCTGATGATAAGAAGAGGCAATGTGCAGCGGGAACTGATGGAGATAGGTGAAGAAGCGGGAGAAGGAACTGAAATACAAACGGTTTCGTTATTTAAACTGATGAAGGCATTTGAAAAAGTGATCCATCGCTTGCAGGAAAAAAACAACAAGCCAGTACATACAGTTATCCAGTATAATTATACCATGGAAGGTGTTAGGGAAAATATTTTGCACCTGGCCAGTGAACAAAAAAACCTTTCATTTGAAAGAATATTTGAAGAATGCGATAACCGCATCCACGCAATATTCATCTTCCTGAATATGCTGGAACTTATACAGCAGAAATACCTGCAAATACTTATTGGCGAAGGCAGGAATAATTTCATTATTGAATATAATGAAAACCGGGAAGAAGATGTTTCTACTGCTTTGGTAGAAGCAGACTGGGATAACATGAATTGAAGTTGGCTGTAACGAAACAAAGAATAAAAAGATAACAAAGCGTTATAAAAATTAAATTCCCTGACAAACTTTGATTTGGAACAGGCAAAGTGTTTTTGAAATACCAGCATGTATCCTCAATGTGTTTATTATAAGGTCTTCATAAGGTCTTCATAGGCTCACCATAGGGTCACTATGGACTCTGTACGGAGTAGAGATAGCTTCACTGAGAGTATCGCTTGTTCTGAAGTATTTTTACCCATATTATTAAAGCTATTATCTTAAATCAAACCTGGCTTCCTTTACGTCCTTAGAATTTGTGCCAACAAATATTTTGAATTCACCTGGTTCTAACATGATTTTTCCATCAGCATTGTAAAATTCAAGATCTTTTTTGGTGATACTAAATTTTACATCCTTGCTTTCTCCTTTTTTCAAAAATATCTTTTGAAACGCCTTTAATTCTTTCACGGGCATCGATATACTTGCTACCATATCTCTTATATAAAGCTGCACAACTTCTTCACCATCATAATTGCCGGTATTTTTTACAGTCACGGTTGCTTCAATTTTTTCGGATGTGGTCATAGAAGTTTTATTCAGCTTTATTTCTCCATATTGAAAACTTGTATAACTTAAGCCATACCCAAAAGGAAGTAAGGGGCTATTAACTATGTCAATATATGCTGACCTGAACTTTTGAAACGGTTCAGCATCCAAAGGCCGTCCTGTATTTTTATGATTATAATAAACGGGTATTTGTCCTACGTTCCTTGGGAAGGACATCGTCAATTTACCTGAGGGATTGTAGTTGCCAAATATCACATCGGCAATTGCATTGCCTGCTTCAGTACCTGCATGCCATACTTGTAAAATTGCAGTGGCCTGGTTCATTTCATCATTTAAAATAAGTGGCCTGCCGCTCATGATAACTAACAATAGTGGCTTCCCAGTTTTAACCAGCGCTGCAATTAATTTTTTCTGGCTTGGAGGAATTGTAAGGTCAGTTCTGCTTGA
>JBDSEE010000165.1:0-4289 GCA_039920245.1 Ferruginibacter sp. | reverse complement strand
GCTTTTATTGAATCATATAAAACATAAAACAAACTGTCCTTCGCTGCTGTGGGCACAGTAGAATAAACCTGCTTTGCAAGATCACGCCCAAATGGTTCCAACACCGGGAAAATCACCCGGCTGTAAGGAGATACTACTGTAAATCCTTCCACGTAATCAAAAACTCCGTCAGGCTGAGGATCCAACTGGCTATTTAATCGATCAAGATTTATCAGTGAAATAATAGGTGCACCTTGGTTCTTATCACCAAATGGCACATACCTTTTTGCACCTAAACCCGGTTCCTGGTATAAAACGTCCAGTTTAAAATCGGTTGGTGAAAGTATCCCGTATCCTATTGTATAAACATTCTTAAGCATCAGGTCCCAGATGGGAAGAATGGGCCTTTGTGAAGTAGCTTTTAATAATTTCAGGAAGAGCACTTTTTGGGTAGCTGAACTGCTGTCTGGTGGTACATCCTGCGAGAATTCCCCTACCTGGAAGATCTTGCCCCTGAATGAATACTGGTATGCAACAGCCAGCACTTCATCAGTTTGTAATGGTTGACTAAGGGAAAGAGAACCTATCTGCCGGTTGTAAGTATATTGGGTTGAATCAAGCTTTCGGGCAAATGTTTTTTCAAAATCCTGAACGGGATTTAGATTCAATGTCCTAAGGTTACTAAATATTAATGATGGGTCACGAGCATTGGGCAGGCTGATGATCTTACTGTACAGGTCATTGGTATTATTTGTTGGATTTTCTGCTGCCGTTAAAACATTAATGCTTGGAAGATAAGGATGTGTTTCAGCCAGGTCCATCAATCCTACCACATCCCGGGTTTCAGTTGTAGTACCATTGCGGTTTGTGATCCATACTTCCATTCTTAATATCTGAACGGGGCTTATCACCGCTGGCAGGTTACTCATCCACTGGTTATAGTTGTTATAGAAATACTGTCCTACCAGGAAATGCCTGTTCTCTTCGTATTCGTCTGCTTTTATTTCAAATGGTTGTGAAGCCGCTCCACCTTGAAGATCCACACTCTGGCGCTGAGACTTCTGGTTTGCCAATACAGCAGACACATAAAGCTTCCCAAATTGCAACTGGGTTTTAATACCGAAAAGCTGCTGCGCTCCCGGAATTAAAGTTCCCCGGGATGGAAAACTGACGTTACCTGCTTCAAATCGTTTTAATATCTCATCATCCTTGCCGGTATAGTCCAGTTTCAACTGGTTCTCCATATCCAAATTTGCAAGCGTGTTATAATTTATCGGGAACTTAAGTTTGTCACCAATATTTGCATTCACATTCACCTGGGCATTCATATTAAAATCCAGGCCACCATTCTTCCTGGCATTTTCCGGCAAAGTAGGGTTATTGGTTCTTTGTCCCTGGTAGCCTGCAGTGATGTCCACATTTCCTTGGGGAGTAATGTCTATCTTACCATTTCCAAAAAGCCTGTTGAATAAATTATCAGATAAGGAAAGTTTGGGTTTTAAAAATTTGCCCCTGTTAAGAATATTGGTTGTATTGGCCCTGCGTTGAAAATAAGCTACCTCGGCCTGGCGATTTCGCATTTGCCAGTATTCGTCAAAACTATAAGTGGATGGGGTGCGGTAATAACGGTTGCCTATTTTTTCATACACAGTATATTTCCTCGTAATGGCATCATAAACCACTGAATCTATTATATTAGAAGGGTTCTGCAGGTCGTAAGTGCTCCGGTTTGGGCTTGAAACTCCATCGCCCCGCCTGTCCTGGATAGGATAATGCAGGTTATTAGGAATGGTGTCTGTTTTTTCACGATCTTTTTCGCTATGGAAAGGAGTATTTCCCGGGCTTGTCATGGACAGAACAACGGGTACAGCACAGTAAGCTAGTATTTTTACAATAGATTTTCTGATAAGCAACATCCGGAAAATAAGTTAACGTAGATTTTGTCTCAAATAACTTTTAGGGCTTTTTTAATTAGGTCTTCTAAATGTAAATTACCAGGCTCTGCACGGATGATTTTTTGGATTGATTGCTCTGCCAGCGGCTTTGAAATTCCCAAAGCTATTAACGCATTCAGGGCATCTTGTGGTATATTATTTCCTGTCGGCATTAATCCCTCAGCTCCAGGTGTATGCTTCTGCACTTTATCTTTCAGCTCCAGTACAAGTCGCTCTGCCGTTTTCCTTCCTATTCCTTTGACACTCTCCAGGAGCTTTACGTTGCCCTGGATAATTGCTGCTGCAACCTCTTGTGGTTTTAATGAAGACAGCATCATACGTGCAGTAGCTGCACCAACTCCAGAAACACTTATCAACTGTAAGAATATTTCTTTCTCCCCCCTGTCGAAAAAACCAAAGAGCACATGCCCGTCTTCCTTTACCTGTAGCCACGTATATAACTTGCCTTTTTCCAGCGATTGAATAGAACTATAGGTATTCAGGCTGATATGCGTTTCGTATCCCACACCATTAATATCCACGTAAACCATTGCAGGACTCTTATAGGTAAATTTGCCTTCCAGGTATGCGTACATATCATGCGTTACTTCAGTTAGCGAAAATAAGGATATTTTATTACGCTTTCCCATAAAAATACATGAATGTATTTTCACCTAATTTTAGGACCTTTTATAAATGTTTTAATTAAGTAATTTAATCACCTTTCATGCAAAAAATAACTGCTGCCATTACCGCCGTTGGTGGGTACGTTCCGGAATACCGGCTCACTAACAAAGAGCTGGAAACCCTGGTAGATACTAACGACGAATGGATAAAATCACGCACTGGCATAGAAGAAAGGAGGATACTTAAAGGAGAAGGGCTGGGAAGCAGTGATATGGGCATGGAAGCTGTTAAGGATCTTTGTAAAAAAAGAGGAATAGATCCCCTGGAAATAGATTGCCTGATCTGTGCAACCGTTACACCCGACATGCTTTTTCCGGCCACGGCAAATATCATTTGTGATAAAGCGGGCCTTACCAATGCATTCAGCTTTGATATAAATGCTGCCTGCTCAGGTTTTCTCTTTGCACTCACTACAGGAGCGAGTTTTATTGAAAGCGGCAGATATAAAAAAGTTATTGTTGTAGGAACAGACAAAATGAGCAGCATCGTTGATTATACCGACAGGTCTACCTGCATCATTTTTGGTGATGGTGCCGGTGCTGTTTTGCTGGAAGAAAATAATGAAGGCTATGGCGTACTTGATAGCCTTCTAAAAACAGATGGCAGCGGTGTAAAACACTTGCACATGAAAGCAGGCGGATCGGTAAAACCTGCAACCATAGAAACTGTAACTGCCAAAGAACATTTTATTTACCAGGAAGGACAGCCCGTTTTTAAATTTGCAGTAAAAGGTATGGCAGATGTGAGCTTTGAATTAATGCAGAGGAATAATCTCACCGCTGATGATATTGACTGGCTGGTGCCACACCAGGCAAATCTGCGCATTATTGATGCCACAACCAATAGGATGAATTTGTCAAAAGAAAAAGTAATGATCAACATCCAAAAATATGGAAACACAACAGCGGCCACCATTCCACTTTGCTTATGGGATTGGCAAAAGCAATTGAAGAAAGGAGATAACCTAATTCTTGCTTCTTTTGGAGGCGGTTTTACCTGGGGAGCCACATGGGTTAAATGGGCGTATTGAAATATGATGAAATAAAGATTATTTAATAAAGACAGTTCTGTTTAAAGGCTGCGAAATTAACCCATCTATTCCTTTAAGTCTACATTGAAAAAAGGTAATTTCAGTCCCTGGGCGACAACGGGCAAATAATGTTTTTAAAGCTTCCAGTCCTGGTCCTCTAAAAAGCACCCTTTCAATATACGAAAACCCTGCGCCAGAAAAATACACTTCTCCTGACATGATTTTTAAATCTTTGAATTGCTCTGATAATATAGCCATAATACTTTTTGAATCGCCTGATTTGAGCTTGATTATTTGGGGTATGTAATAATTATTTCCCGGTTGATGTATGTCTTTTGTGGATGGAGACAAAATTTGATCCTTAATCTTTGCCCTCTCCTGGGCGTCGGTGGAAAGAGAAAATAATAGTATGACAGCACTTATAAAGAATTTATTCATACATAAATTGATTTCACATAGGATTCAATAAGAATTGCAATTCCATAATATCAGCGATTTTAAAAAGGAATTTATTTAATAGAACCTTACCTGATATCCAGAAAAAATGGCAACACAATAGCAGCTATCATAAACCTTTGACCTTGGGACCGGAAAAACAATTAAAAAAAATTGATAACCTTATCATTGCCTCTTTGGGGAGGGTTTATTTGGGGCGTCAA
>JBDSEE010000164.1:0-4361 GCA_039920245.1 Ferruginibacter sp. | reverse complement strand
AGTGACACAACAATGTTGAGTAATGCGGTAATGTTAGTTAAATAAAAACTTATACGCCCGATTTTTCTTCAATCAGGTAACTGTTTCTTTCCGCTGAATTTCTTGATATCATTTCCCCGATAAATCCTGCAAGAAAAAGCTGCGTACCGATTACCAATGAAATGATACCTACATAAAATATAGGCCTGTCAGTCATATTATATTGTTGGAAAGCAAATTTGGCAATAAACAGGTAGATCCAGATGCATAGACCGATAAAGAATACAACGCTTCCCCATAGCCCAAAAAAATGCATTGGCCTTTTTCCGAACTTACCAACAAAGAAAATAGTCATCAGGTCGAGAAAACCGTTTACAAAACGGCTCATACCAAATTTGGTAACGCCATATTTTCTTGCCCTGTGTTCCACTACTTTTTCCCCTATCTTCCTGAAGCCGGCCCACTTGGCTAACACGGGCACATAGCGGTGCATCTCGCCATATACTTCAATACTTTTTACAACCTTTTTGTTATAAGCTTTCAGTCCGCAATTGAAGTCGTGTAATTTTATTTTGCTCATGCGCCGTGCTGCAGCATTAAATAATTTGGAAGGAATATTTTTTGTAAGGGTATTATCGTAACGTTTTTTTTTCCACCCGCTTACCATATCAAAGCCTTCATCAACTATCATATTCCTGAGACCTGGTATTTCATCCGGGCTATCCTGCATATCGGCATCCATGGTTATGATAACGTCTCCCTTTGTAGCTTTGAAACCTTCATTCAGCGCTGCACTTTTACCATAATTACGTTGAAATTTAATGCCCTTAATGACAGGGTTTACATTGCGAAGTTTCTGTATCACTTGCCATGAATCATCGGTGCTACCATCATCAACCATAATGATCTCATAACTATAACCTTGAGCCGTCACAACTTTCTCTATCCATGCGGCCAGTTCCGGTAATGATTCTTCTTCATTATATAATGGTATTACTACAGATAGATCCATGTTTCAATTTTAAAGCCTTGTTGCCTGTGCAGGCTTTGATGATAAAAATCCTGCCCCCACCAATGTAACCAGGGCCCCCATGAATAAATATTTTATAGTGGTTGCCAAAAGCGTAAATGGAATATACAGTTCTTTTATTTTGTCTGCGTTTGCCTGAACTTCAGCCGGGGTGCGGCTTCCATCCTGTTGTAGCAGGTTGTTGTTTTCTGATATCATTGAGTCCCTGATTTGGGGATTCAATTTATTAAAGATATATACAAACAACACCATGAGCAGGCAAGGGACGATAAAAGTTTTAAATCCTGTTGAAAAATATTCTTTGAAGCTATCAGCTTTGTATTGACTTTTATGATCAAGCAGGCTCCAGCAAATGCCGGCAATATAAATTGCAAAAACAACATATTCATTTCTCCCTTGTAAAGATTTGTGAAGCATGTAAAACATGACCAGGCATATTGCGACCATCAGTACACCTATAATTATTCCTTTATTTCTTGCTGAAATGCTACGCATATTTGTTCAAGTGAAGTTTGTTTTTGTGAACGATGCCTATAACTTTTCCTTTTAGTTGCCTGCCAGTAAAAGCATTATTATGAGATTTGGAAACAATCATATCATCTGTGAATGTATAACCCTGTTCAGGGTTAAATAGCGTAAGGCTGACCGGTTGTCCTTCTTCGATGGTATTCACCTGTTGCTTAAATAATTTTCTTGGAGCATCCGTAAGCATCTCAATTAAGGCATCCAGGTTTGTGTGAAAATTATTGAATGTACCAAAAACAATTTCCAGTGTGCTCATTCCATTTTTTGCGTATTCAAACTCACACTGTTTATCATCGCTATGTTGCGGAAGATGATGAGATGCGATGCAATCTATTTCTCCATTTATAACAGCCTGTTGCAGGGCAAGCATATCTTTTTTTGTACGCAGTGGTGGATTCACTTTTAAATTGGTATCATATGTAACAAGGTCTTCATCACAAAAGAAACAATGGTAAGGGGTGACAGAGCACGATATTGAGAGCCCTTCTTTTTTAGCCTGGCTGATAAGATCAATCCCTTTTTTTGTAGACAGTCCTGTAATATGAATTTTGCTATTTGTATACCGAAGTAATTCAATGTCCCTTGATATCATTAGTTCCTCTGCGATGGCTGGCTTACCCGGAAGGCCAAGCCGGGTACTTGAAATTCCTTCATTCATAAGGCCATTGGCTGCAATGGTTCTATCTTCTGGTACCTGGATAATAATACTGTCTACTGCAGTTATGTATTGTAATGCCTTAAGCATCATGCCCGGTTGTAGAATTGGGTTAATGCCATCGGAAAATGCAATAGCACCCGCATCATACATGTCATACATTTCTGCCAATTCCTTTCCTTCAGCATTTTTAGTTACTGAACCCATCGGATGAATCGAAACAGGGAGTGCAGCCGATTGATTAACCAGGTGAGAAACCTGTGACTTTGTAGAGACAACAGGTTGAGAATTTGGCAAGATCATTACATCTGTAAATCCACCTGCTGCAGCAGCTGCAGCGCCGGACAGTAGCGTTTCTTTATGTTCGTATCCGGGCTCACCCATAAAAGCAAATACATCCATCCAGCCAAGGCTAACGTGGAGATTGTCCATGTCGACAGTGTCATCTACTTTTGTCTCAATATTATCAGAAATGGCCTTGATAATGCCATCTTCAATCAAAATATCTTTCAATTGACGATGATGTGAAGATGTGGGATTTATAATGCGAGCCTTCTTTAATAGAATCTTCATGCTGATGTGGTTGTGCAAATATCTGATAAAATATCATTTATGGCAAATGCATTATTAACACAAAGCGTCCAAATGACATGAGATTGGGAATTGGTGTGCTTCTTGATTTGATATTTGTATGAATAATTTTGAAAGTTTAATCACTAATGATAAGCCTGTGATTGTTGATTTTTTTGCAGAATGGTGTGGTCCATGTAAAATGATGCCACCGATCTTACAGGAGGTAAAAAGAAAGGCAGGAGAAAATGTTACTGTATTAAAAATGGACATTGATAAAAATCCTTATTACGCTCAAAAGTTTTCCGTTCAGGCAGTACCCACTTTGATCATATTCAAAAAGGGAAGGATCATCTGGCGGGCATCCGGTGTGCAGCCTGCGACTGAAATTTTAAAACACTTGTCTTAAAAAATCTACTTTCTTTTTGGTACGATATTTAATATTATAATCTCCATTAGTAACTTTAAAAAATACTTGTATGACAAACAATGGTAAATTAGCAACGCTTGCACTGGCAGGTCTTGCAGCATATGCTTATAAAAAATATTCAAAAATGAGTCCTGAACAAAAAGAAAGTCTTGGCTCTGATCTGAAAGAGAGAGGCCGTGGCCTTGTAGAAAAATATCTCCCAGAAAATGTAAGAAGTTTATTCGGGTTAAAAACTGATAACACTTCTACTACTGGGCAACCAAATCCAAACGCTGGATTCTAAGAAATATAAAAAGCAATTTATCTAAGGCTGTTCATTTACTGGACAGCTTTTTTGCATATAGGGACGGATGTAATACTTTCGCCGCAGAACAATTCCCGGATAATGGTTTTTATTAAAAAAATTCTTTACAGGACTTTAAGCCAGCGCAGTTATCTTAAACTCCTCAATACTTCATTTCTTTTGTTATATAAAACCGGCCTTCTGAAAAGCCAGGAAGCTTACCGCTATCATTATTTTGCAAAAAACCTTATCAGCAAAGGCGATACAGTACTGGATATTGGGGCGAATCTTGGATATTATTCAAATCTTTTTATTAAATGGATTGGCCCCAGGGGAAAACTTTATTCTGTAGAACCTGTAAAACCTTTCCAGGAAATTTTGCACTGGAAATTGGATAAATACCCCAATGTGATAATTTTTCCATATGCCCTCGGCAATGAAGAAAAAAAGATCACATTAGTTATTCCTGTCGGCCATGCCTATCTTAAGACAGGACTGCCACATGTACTTGAAGAAAAAGAATCGGGCCAGATAGAATCATATCAGCACAGCTTTGATGCGGAAATGAAAATACCTTCAAAATTATTCGCTTCGGTAGGGCAGGTAAATTTTATTAAATGTGATATTGAAGGCTATGAAGAATATGTGCTTCCGGAAATGAAAGGGATCATTGAGACATATTTGCCCATCGTGCAGGTAGAAACCTGGGGCACACATAAAAAAGCCGTTGATGAATTATTTTCTTCACTAGGATATAACCAATATCAACTGCAGGACAATAAATTAGTATTGTTTAAAAACCTGTCTGCATCGCAAGGAGATGATTATATTTTTATCCACCAGGGCAATGAGAAAGCGATGAGTAAGGTGAAGAAGCTATTTTAAGTTT
>JBDSEE010000163.1:0-5004 GCA_039920245.1 Ferruginibacter sp. | reverse complement strand
CCTGCAATAAGATAAGTTTGTCCTTTGATTTTTTGGCTTCGGTAATAATGATATGGATCAACCAGGTCATATCCGAGTGCCTCCGGGTAGTCACCAGATTTTAATGTTGCAGCAATCACATAACTGCGATAAGGTGCACAACGAAAATGTAAAAGATTTACTCCGGGTGGGATGTGTGTAGCATAAATAGCATGATGGGCCAGTATAGTGCCTGATGATGTTTTTACTTTTAAAATCTCAGCCTCTTCAATTCCTTCAACCCTGCACTGTTGTAAAATTATTCCACCTGATTTTTCAAATTCATTTACAAGTGCATGTATATATTCCAGCGGGTTGAATTGTGCCTGGTTTGCTATGCTGGAGATTTTTAAATATGGAATTGGAAAAGGACTTTTATTGACATAATCAATTGTAAGACCAACTTCTTTTGTCGCATTCACCAGGTCATCCAGGATCTTATTTTGCTTTTCTTCAACAGAAAAAATGAAGCCTTCTTTTTGTTCATAAGAACATTCAATTTTATATTCATCAATATTATTTTTGATAAAGATCATCGCCTTTCCTGCAGCTTCGGCCAGTAATGTTGCATTCTCTTTACCAAAATTGCTGATCACTTCATCATAACTGCTGTCGAAAAAATTATTAAGATGAGCAGTTGTTCCTCCTGAAGTTCCAAACCCGATATTTGCTGCCTCTGCTATTACAACCTTTTTCCCTGCTTTTTGCAGTAGCAAACCAGTTGTTATGCCAGTAATTCCTGCCCCCACAATTAACACATCATAAACCTCTTCCTGGGAAATTGTACTGGAAGTGATAATGTCTGCAATATTATCCTGCCAAACGCTAGTAAGGATGCCATCTCTTTTCATAAATTATTTTTTAATATATATTATCTAATACTGTGATAAAATTCGTGCCACGCATTTTATAAGATAATCTGGATTTTTTTTTGCAGAAGCTTTATAAACTTTTATGAAAAAGATAAATGGACGGGAAATATGGTCTGTCTTAAGGCAGGCAGCAAAAGGCATTTCTGAGCATAAGATTTTTAAGATGAGTGCATCCCTGGCTTACTATACCATTTTTTCGCTCGGCCCCATGTTACTGGTAATAATATTTTTAGGAAATGTATTTTTAAAAAAAGAAGCTTTTGAGGGAAGTTTATATAAGCAGGCTGGTGGTTTAATTGGTCCCGCTGCCGCTTCGCAGATCCAGGAAATCATAAAGAATGCAGCCCTGAGTGGGCACAATAGTATCACTGCAGTTATAGGTTTTATTACACTATTGATTGGTGCAACAACTGTATTTTCAGACATACAGGATTCTATAAACAGTATCTGGAACTTAAAGATCAAGCCTTCTAAAGACAATTTTATTAAAATGCTTTTGTCAAGGCTGCTTTCTTTTTCAGTTGTAATTGGAATGGGGTTTTTATTGCTTGTTTCCATGGCAATAAATGGTTTGCTGGATGTTTTAATGGATAGATTAAAAGATCATTTTCCCGATATGGCAGTAGTAATCGCTTACACCTTAAACATTTTTCTTACCCTAGTGATAACCTCATTTCTTTTTGCAATTATTTTTAAAGTTTTACCCGATGCACTCATTAAGTGGAAAGACGTAATGATTGGCGCTTTATTCACCGCAATTTTATTCATGGCAGGTAAATTCTTAATCAGTTTTTATATTGGTAGTACCGATGTAGGTAGTTCGTATGGCGCTGCAGGCTCCATTGTGGTACTTATGTTATGGGTTTATTTTACTGCCTTCATCCTTTATCTGGGCGCCGAATTTACTAAAGCGTGGGCATTAAAATTTGGGGGAAATATCAGGCCGAATAAATACGCTGTAACGATGCAGGTAGCCGAAGTGGAAACAAAAGAAAAAACGGTTCAGGCTAATGAAAATAAAACAGAAACTACTAAAATAGAAATGCAACAACAGGCTGATAATAAAATATAGGATTAAATAAAGAAGATGAAAGATCCGACTTATTTAAAAATATTTCCAGTTAAAATTTTAAGAAGCAAATAAAGCTATGATTATAATAACATCGAAAATAATAGCGGCAACTTTCATGTGTGGGTATGAGTTTGTTTTTATAAATAAGTAGGGCTCATAGCAAAAAAATAAAAGGGCTGAATAGAAATAAAGCCCCGTTTTAAATCCAATATCCTATGAAAAACCTGAAACCATATAGGCATTTTTTATGCCAGCGGTTTTGTCCTATCAAACAAGAGCCAATTATGGAAATGGTTCTACAGTAAAGCGAAAACTGGGATATGGGTAGCCCAAAATATCCACATATTAAATATTTTTTGTAAAAAAACTACACAACTTTCTTTCAATATCTACAAATCGTTATTTCAAATAAGATCAACTTTACATCAGAAATCCCAATAAAGACCTTCAATCTAATATCCAGGAAAAAGCCAGTTTAATATCTGTCAAAAACCTCTAAACCAAAGTAAAGAATTTATAGAGCCTTCGAAAGAAGGCTCTATTGTTAAGTGTAAACTAAGGTATGAGATGTATTAAGAATTTATTATAGGGTGCAAAAGAAAATGCCCCGATATCGGGGCATTAAAATTCAGCGGAGAGCTAGGGATTCGAACCCCAGGACCTGTTACAGTCAACAGTTTTCAAGACTGCCGCAATCGACCACTCTGCCAGCTCTCCGGCGCAAAAATAAGGGGATGATGTTTTTAATCCAAAACTATTTATCTGGATCTAAGTCTGGCCAGTTTTTCTGGTTTGACTATTAAAAAATTGGGGAAATAAGATCATGCAGCATGAAGCCGTTTAATCTTTGTAGTCAGTTGCTAATAAATTGTAAATGAGTTGCATTGAATTAACTTGGTAACCAGTTTCCTTATTGTGTTTTTTCTTTCACTAACACTAAATCCTGTAGGGCAACAGTAATGGGCATGATGCCAACCTGCAGCACTGCTTTCTTGCCACGGATTTCTTTCACAATTCCTACCTGCCTGTTTTGTTTCATTTTTACTTTGTCGCCAATTTGTATTTCGCCTTTTATTTCTTCAAATCGTTCATCAAGTTTCTTTTGTTTTTTTGATGGTGCTAATTTTTCTTTTTGCTGAAATAACAATGCATGGATTGTTTTCACCACTTCATTTTTATTTTCGGCCTTGCGCCAATCTGTAACAATGGCTTTAAGCTTGCGTTCCATGTCTTTTAAATACTCGATACGCTCTTCTGAAATTTTATTCTGCTCTCTTAATCGCTCTACCTCCTGCCGGTGTTTTTCTTTATCAAGTACTTCCTGCATTTCTTTTTTCAATCGTTCATTGTCCTTCAGGAGTTGTTGCAGATTTAATTTTTCTTTGTCAATTTTTTGAAGATCCTGCTCTGTACTGTTCAGTAATTTATCCAGGTTAAAATGGTCTTCATTTACCAGGTTCCTCGCTTTGTTTATAAGGCGTTTGTCTAAACCTATTCGTTCGGCAATAGAGAAAGTATAAGAACTTCCTGGCTTGCCAATCTGTAATCTATATAACGGCAGCAGGTTCACTTCGTCAAACTGCATGGCGCCATTTATAATGCCTTTTACTTTATTGGCCATCACCTTCAGGTTAAGGTAATGCGTTGTTACAATTCCAAATGCATGTTTAAAAGCCAGTTCTTCCATGATCACTTCGGCAAAAGCTCCACCAAGGTTTGGATCACTGCCACTGCCCAGTTCATCTATGAAGAATAAGGTTTTACCATTTACATTTTCAATAAAATGCTTCATGTTTTTCAGGTGGCTGCTGTAGGTGCTCAGCTCAAACTCTATGCTTTGGGTATCACCTATATGGATAAGCAATTGTTTAAAAATACCCATTTCGCTATCTGGACTAACGGGGACAAGCAGCCCAGCCTGTAACATCACTTGTAATAAGCCCACTGTTTTTAATGTAACTGTTTTACCCCCGGCATTGGGGCCACTTATAACCAGGATGCTATTGGTTTCATTAAGTGTAAGATTTACCGGTATAGTGGCCTTTTGCTGCTGCTTGTTATAAAGTAATAGCAACGGATGATAGGCTTCTATCAATTGAATATGCGCCTTGTCCTTAAGTAATGGATAGTTTCCATTAATATCGATAGCAAATTTTGCCTTCGCTCTTATGAAATCATATTCCCCTGCAATTTCAAAATAGGATTTTAGTAGCTCGGCGTAAATACTCAGTCTCGATGTAAGTTCACGCAGGATGCGATATAATTCCTTAGCCTCATCATGTTCAAGTGAAAAAATTTCATTGTTAAGTCCTGTCGTTTCTTCGGGCTCTATAAAACTTGTTCTGCGGCTATCGCTTTCGCCATGCAACACACCTTTTATCATTCTTTTTTGCTCAGCAAAAACGGCCAATACTCTCCTGCCATTAATAAAGCTCTCTTCAATATCTGCCAGGTAACCTTGTTTGTTTAGTTTGCTCACCATCCTGTCAAACACACGCCGCAACTCATTTCGTTTTCTATAAAGGCTCATGCGGATGTTTGCAAGTTCTTCGCTGGCATTGTCTTTCACGCTGCCCGATTCATCCAGTACTTCATCAATTAAAACTTTTATTATTTTTTCGTAATAATTGTTTTCAATAACGCTGCCCAGGAATGGATTTCCTACTCTCCTTTCTGCATCAAACCAGCGAAAGATCTGTTCAGTATTATCAGCAAGCCTGCGAATTAGCATGAATTGATCGCCACTTAATGACGCTCCGGGAATTGCAAGTAGTTTTAGTTCTTTTTGGATATTAGCAACAAAATCATTAGGGAAATAATCACCGCTTTGCAATATTGTTTTAAATTCATTCGCCTGCTTCAGCGCTTTTTCAATAAAATCTTTACGGGTATGTATGCGAATCTGCAATGCCATCTGCCGGGCATATTCTGTGCGGCAATGCGCTGCCAGGAGTTCTTTTATTTTATCAAACTCGAGCTGCTGTAAAGTAGATGAAGGGAAGAATTTCAATGGCCTCGCCCTCCATCTCCCTCTCCCAGGGA
>JBDSEE010000162.1:0-1547 GCA_039920245.1 Ferruginibacter sp. | reverse complement strand
GGTGGATGTATTTTTAAAGCATTTACTTTCCTTCAATAAACCATACTGGTTTCCATGAACATCAAAATCAGAGACTTTGCTGCCGGTATCCTTTGGCATAAAATAATTATCAAGGCTATCGCCGGGTCTGAATCTGAATCGTGATTCTATTTTTAATTTATCATTTCCTGAATGACAAAGGGCACAACCGTCTATCTTTTGCTGTCTGTTAAGTGAACCGTTTAACAGCAGGTATTTTGACACAGTATCCCGTTCATTTTCCAGATGATATAAAACATGGGCTTTTGCAGGGCCATGACAACGCTCACAGTCTATTCCATAAATGAGCGATCCTTTTTCCATTTCCTGTGTAATACCAGATGTAGAAGCATTTAATAAGCTTTTTATATTAGAGCTATGGCATTCAAAACAATCTGTTCCAATAAATCGTTTAAAGTCCGGATGTGTTTCAGAAAACCCGGGGCTGGTAGCCCAGACTTTCTCTGCATCATAAAAAGATACTGGTAGTTCATATGTCTGGTTATCCTGCCAGTAAAGTGATGTCTGGGCATTCCTGCATCCAAATATTATGTCAAACTTGTATGCATTTTTTTCTTTACCCTTTTCATACAACACCTGGTAATAACCACTATCTCTATCTTCCATCACTACTGTTAAGGTATCGTTGAATTTAAATTTGTTATGCCCTGCAGAAAAGTTTCCAAAAATATTTTCTTTCATTGCGGGAGAAGTAGAAGAATAATGTGCAGAGCTAATAAAGGAATCATAAATGGCCTGATGACATTGTCTGCAACTGACAGCTCCGGCAAAATTCCTTCCCCTGGAATCTACTGCTTTCACTTCATTCATACAACGTATCAGACAAACAACAACAGCTATTAAGATAATTATAAGTAACGAAGACTTTTTATGATACACGATTTGATATTATTCCTTGAAAATATATTAATTTAATAAGCAGACGAAAAATATAAGTAAAAAAAAAGAATAGATAACCTGGTTTGATAGAAAAGAATCTTCAGCAGTCATGTGCCTTTATCCAGGAGACCTGCCTACCAGACATGCAGGCAAGGCGGCGGGAGAAAGTTTTTTTGGAGAATAAAACTGTTGATTTCAGCACCCTTGCACAAGTCCGTATTGTTATCGGGATGAGGTTCATCTGCCATTCGTTCCTCAAGGCGATAAAGCTAACATGTGCGACGGCACCGAAGCTGATTAATATTCTCATGTTCGGGAATAAAAAACCGGGCAGAAACATTTAAGTTCTACCCGGCATAATTGTTATTTCTTACTATTTACTTCTTGCTAATTACTACTTGCTACTTACTCTTACTTCTTCGCATCCACTTCTTTCAATAATTCTTCTGTTGCTACTTTCAACTGGTTGTCTGTTCCACGTGCAATCCAATCGGGCTGGTTTTCTACAATGATATCGGGAACAGCAGGCCCAAGTTCTTCATTTTTATCAGTGGCTTTTACAAACCATCCCCTGCCGGGCAGGCGCACAAAGGAACCATCCATTAATGTTTTACCGCCAGTGGAAATTA
>JBDSEE010000161.1:0-7284 GCA_039920245.1 Ferruginibacter sp. | reverse complement strand
GTATTTCCACTTGTCATGTTCAATTTATTATTTCCTGTTCCCGTTGTAATGCTCGAGCCCCCGGCTGTATTATTAAAATAAGCAACGTCGCCAAAAGTGCCTGTATGTGTGATAGAGAATTCAGCCCCTCCTAACGTACTGGCGGTGCCGGAATAAGGCAAAAAGAAATTACCAGCTTTTGCATATGGAACCCATGAAGCACCGTCATAATAATAAAATCCAGGTACAACATCTGTTTGATAAATCAACAACCCAGCAATAGGAGATGGAATTAATCCACGCTGCTGTAAGTTCATGCGAGGTACAAGCATTCCTTTTGTAGTACTGCTAATGTCTAATTGTGCTGATATAGCGGGACTGGGAGTGCCTATACCCACACTCTGTGCAGAAGCAATACCTGATAATAATATGAAGTAAGCAATAATTAATTTTTTCATTGTAGTAACATTTAAATCAGTTTTAAAATATTAATTCAAATATTAAATTCTTTGCTGTTAAATAAAACGAGTATCGCCGAATGAAGGTTTTAAACCGACGAATGAATAAAGAAGAAAATTTAATTATCGCTAAAATTCCATTGATATAAATGTGCTCATTATTAGTAAAATTTTGCTTGCCAAAAAACTGAGAGGCCATCAGAAAAGGTAGATATAAGTTTGCCTTCTTACCAAGCAATTGATTATTTAATAGTATATATCAGGCAACTCTTAATAACTCTATAACCTGTTTTCTTTTTCGTCTTGATATTTCTACCCGGGAGTCATCCTTCATAAATATATTGCCTGCACGATCTACAAAACTTACAAAATTTTTATTTACAAGATGAGATCGGTGGATGCGTACAAATCCATAACCAGCAAGTACGTCTTCATAATTACCCAGAATCTTTGCAATAATAAGTGGCAACCTGTTGCTGAAGTAAATGCAAGTGTAATTACTACTTGCCTCAAGACGTATGATATCGCTGGGATCAAAAAAATGTGTGCCTTTTGATGTTGATACCATAAGCTGGAAAGAAATGTTGAGTTGATTATTTAAGACATGCATGATCAATTTTTTAATGGTTACTAATGCGATTCAAAAAAGCAACAGTATGAGGTATAAAAACGAACTAAGGCATTAGGTTTAAAATATTATTTCAAATATTAAATACTTTGGTATAAAATAAAAACAGAATCGCCGAAAGGCAGTTTAAAATCGATGAACATAAAACCTCACAAGTTTTTATAAACTGTGAGGCTTTGTTTAAGCAGAGCTTTCATTTACAGGGTTTAATGCTTTTGTTATGTTGGCCGGCAAGCCGGGAATAAAATTATTAAGAATGTTTATAGCAGCGATTTGTATTTTCTTTTTCAACAGCAACTTAATTTGTTCACTCTCATTTTTTAATACAAGAATATCCGGTGGCTAAAAATTAAAAAGTTATAATCATTCCCCCACTTTCAACAAGGTAATTCGCGAGTCTGCACTCCAGTTATCTAATGCTCCCGCAGGAACGGTGTTCATGTCAAATTGATATGCAAAAGTTAGTATCTCATTTTTCATTAAATAAATTATTCTATTAGTTGATGTATTTAAGGGAATAGATTGTCCTCCTGTACAGGCGTTTATATTCACCAAATACCATTTAAAACCACCAGTACTAAAAAATTGAACTGTTCTTGTTTTACTATATAAATAAACAGCCGCTCCGTTATCAAGATAAGTAATGGTACAGCCATTTGATTTTAAAACAGGGAAGGTATTTGCTTCAAGTGTGGCGAGATAATATCCGTCAGAAGGCACTATATATTCAAAAGTTGGATTTATAATTAACTGATTTCTAATTGCACTACCATAGCCTTGACTATTGGAAGCATAATACTCTTTTGTAAATGTTTTCCAGGTTCCATTTTCCCGGTATTCTAATTTATTATCATTGGCACTGTTTAACCTCACGGTACCATTTACTGAGTATGTTGAATTGCCTACATTTATTCCCTTGCTTAAAAGTAAATCGTTAGTAACGTAGCCATTAATAGTTGTGTTGCCATTTAGTGTTGATGTCCCTTCAATCTTAAGTGTGCCATTCACTTCCAACTTTGCAGTTGGATAGATGGTTCCGATACCAATGTTACCACCGCTTTGTTGCTGATATATATTACTTTTCACTAAATTTCCTGTACTGAATTTAGGAATGTAATCATTTTCATCTGCCGTAGTAATAGACTCCGGGCCGGAAAAGGAGATAGACCAATTATCTAAGGTTCCTGCATCAAGATTCGCATTATCATTAACCCTTAAAGTCCAAGTACCGTCAGGAATAATGTTCCCGGCTCCGATGGCAGCAAAGTTCGCAAAGGGCGTACCGGCTTGAAAACATTCCGGTGCACCTCCTTTAGGCCTGTACTGACCCGTGAAAGGAGCGGTCCCGGTATTGATAGAGATAAGAGCCTGATCTGTAAATACTGTATTAGTAAAATCATCACCAGCTCCACCGTTCGCAGAGGCAAGGACCAACACGCCACCCGTAGGCGGGTACAGGTAAATTCTAAGGTCAGCATCATAACTATGTGTAATGTTTATACGTACCGCAATTCTTGACGCTAGAATTGCCGTAGCCATTCCCGTTACGTTTATTGCACTTGAGATTCCATTGCCGCTGGAACAGCCATTATCAGGTATTGCCTGTGAAGTTGAATTTGTAAACAATGCCCCCGCCTGCGTAACAACCAACCTGCCGGAAGAATCCATCTGCACCATTCGGGTCGTTGGTCCTTTATATTTTTCAAAGCGCACAGTACCCGTTGTGTGCAGCTGATCAGAAGGCGTTGTGGTACCTATGCCTACATTTTGCGCAGAGGCGTTGAAGGCGAAAGCTGCAAGAAGTGTGAGTAGTTGTAGATGCTTCATTTTTGTGGTTTAAAGAATGACTGTTGAGGATATTAATCAAATATCAGGTTATTTAGTATGTCTTTAAATCGAGAATCGACGAAAGAAGGTTTTAATCTGACGAACAGAATTAGAATTGCTTTTAATGTAGATAATAATATACGTAATTGTAAGAGCAGAATATTTGAAAAGCTACAGTTAGGAGATTCTTTTGTAGGGCAGGCAGTGCATGCTCCGGGGTAATACTTCGATGTTTTACAAATGGCAACCCACTTTTATTGATAGAACATAACACAGCTATAAGAAGGCACAGCTATCAACGAAGAATTTTTATGAAGATATAAAACTTGGCCTGGCAAAGAAACATGTTGCCATTTTCCTTCGGGCAAAACGATCTTCATGCCAGCAGCGTTCGCATTAAATACTACAAAAATATTGTTCCATTTATCTTTCACTGCTTTGCCATTGATAGTATAGGCCACTACTCCACCGGGAAGATTTTCCATAAACCGGATATTCTGTGCTATTTGTTTGGCAGTTGTCATCCTGAATGCAGGATGTGTCTTGCGTATTTTAACGAGGGCTCTTACATAATCAAGCACATCTTTATGCTTAGTCTTCAAACTCCAGTCAATTGCGTTGATGCTATCGGGAGAGTCAAAAGAATTCTCTACTCCTTTCTTGCTACGCAAAAATTCTGTGCCGGCATGCAGAAAAGAGATCCCCTGCGAGGTTAGCACAATGGAAAGAGAAAGTTTGTGCATGTTTTTTCTTTCTTCTTCTGTAGCATCCTTTGCAGAAATAGCCAGCTTATCCCAAAGCACATGATTGTCGTGGCACTCACAATAGGTAACTGTGTTATAGGGTTGTGCTGCATAAGGCGCTTTGGAATAATTTACTTTAGTATAATCGACCTGCGGATGTTTACATGCAGCCACAATACCAAACTTTATACTTTCTTCCATTCCAGGTTTGCCGCTGGCAAAACCTCTATCAGCATGTTCAAATACACTTCCTTTTATCCCATCCCTGATATCGTCACTGAATACGGCTATCCTATCCAACTTATATGCATTGCTTTTTATGGCACGTGCAGCATCAGGCAATGGAGATGAGCCAGCAGTCCATCCTTCGCCATATAATAATATATCCGGTTTTATTTTATGCAGTTCTTTTGAAATAATGTTCATAGTTTCAATATCATGCACACCCATAAGGTCAAAGCGGAAACCATCTACATGATATTCCTTTGCCCAATACATAACTGATTCAAGAATGAATTTGCGCATCATGGGGCTTTCGCTTGCTGTTTCATTACCACACGCCGTCGCATTTGAAAATTTGCCTTCCTTTGTTTGACGATAATAATAGCCGGGCACAAACTGGTTAAAATTTGATGTCTCTGTTAATGCAGTATGATTATAAACCACATCCATTATTATCCTCAACCCATTTTCATGAAAAGTTTTAATGAGTTGTTTCAGTTCTCTAATGCGGGTTACTCCATCAAAAGGATTTGTAGCATATGATCCTTCCGGTGCATTATAATTCAATGGATCATAACCCCAGTTGTATTGCGATTTACCCGGTTTTGTTTCATCTACCGAATTGAAATCAAAAAAAGGAAGCAGGTGAATATGTGTTACTCCAAGTTCTTTTAAATGATCGAGGCCAGTTGCTTCTCCTGCACTGTTTTTTGTACCCTTCTCCGTTAATCCCAAATACTTTCCTTTATGGTTGATGCCAGAATTGGCAGCAATACTCACATCACGAATATGCAGTTCATAAATAATGGCATCAGTAGCATTTTTAAATGCCGGGCTTTTTTCTTGCTGCCAGCCGCCAGCCGGCTTCGTTTTTTGCAGATCAACTACCATGGCTCTTTTGCCATTTACTCCAACTGCTTTGGCATAGGGATCAGGAACTTCATCCGACCATTTTCCATCTATTTGCACCCGGAACACATAAAATTTTCCTTGCTGATCTTTGGGCAAAATAGTTATCCATGTTCCGGCATCACTTTTTTGCATATTGATCGTTTGCAAAGACGATCCTCCCACCCCTTCTTTATAAAATAATAATTCTGCCTTAGTTGCAGTAGGCGCCCAGATGCGAAAAGAAGATTGTTTTTGAGAATAAGTTAGTCCAAGATCAGTTCCTTTATATACAGGATATTTTTCGAATTCCTGCAATTGTGCCTTAGCATAAAATACCTGGCAGAGAAAAATAAATAATAAAAATGCATTCCTCATTTAAATTCAATTTGCCGAATAAAGATAAACAAACAAGCGAGTGCTTAGATTTTTATAAAAATTTTCGGTATTAAAAAGAAAACCTGAGGAAGTTAGTGCTGGTTAAAGGTAATCCTCAAAACATTTTCATTTAAAAATCCGTTTTCAAAATCAGAAATATTTTTAAAGGTTGTTTTAACAATCTCCTCCAACGCTTCTTTAGTGAAAAAACCCTGGTGTGCTGTTATGAGAACATTCGGAAATGACATAAGCCTGGATATAGTGTCATCCTGTATAATAATTTCTGACAGATCCTTAAAAAAAAGGTTCTCCTCTTGCTCGTAAACATCCATTCCCAGGTAACCTAATTTTTCATTTTTTAATGCTTCAATAGCGTCGGTTGCTTTTATTACGGCACCCCTGCTTGTATTGATAAGCATAACGCCATGTTTCATTTTATCAAAAGCATCTTTATCTATAAGGTGTTGGGTGGCAGAAGTGAGGGGGCAATGAAGTGATATTATATCCGACGTTGTAAGCAGTTCATCAAGCGTTTTATATACTACCCCGGATTTTTTTAAGTCATCAGACTCCACTATGTCAGTGGCTATAACCTGGCACCCGAATCCCTGCATTATTTTGCAAAACGCCGTACCCGTTTTGCCCGTTCCAATAACGCCTGCAATTTTTTTATCTAAATTAAATCCTAGCATTCTTTCCAGTGAAAAATTATTTTCACGTATCCTGTTATAAGCTTTATGAGTTTTTCTATTTAACGTCAGTATAAGAGCAACAGCATGTTCCGCTATGGCCTGCGGCGAATAAGAAGGGACTCTGACAATGCTGATATTATTTTCGGTTGCAGCCTGTACATCTATATTATTAAAACCTGCACAACGTAATGCAATTAATTTTATATTAAATGTTGCTAATTTTTCTATTACCTCCTTGTCTAATTTATCATTCACAAACACGCATACCCCTTCAGAATTTTCGGCCAGGGACACGGTATCAATATTTAACGCTGCTTCAAAGTATGCCAGGTGCTGTTTTCCCGCCAGGTTAAATTTATCAAAGAATTCCCGGTCATAGGATTTGGTACTAAAGAATGCTACTTTCATTATGGATATTTAAGTTATCTGTACTAACCATTAAATATACAAACTTCGCCTTTGCACTAACTATCTTCACAACCCTGGTCACTATTTATTCTTGTCATATACATATACCAATTCCATTCCCAGGTATTTCCATTATCATCCGAAAATGCCTGGCTCCAAACAGGATTATCTTTATCTCTTGCATCCCAACGAAAAATAATCAAAATTGGTTTACCATTAAATGTGTCCTTTGTTATGAAATGTCCAACATTATTTTCAAACGAACCTAAGACAGGCGGGTCTAATTTACCTTCATTAGAGTCTGCCCAATAAATACTCCAGAGTTTTGTTTTTGGGTTGAAAAGCCTAACTGTCATTCCTTCAAATGGTATATCGTCAAAAGTTGCAATAAAATTATCTATGTTGCCGATACCATTTAATACCCGATACATTTCTTGTGTTGATTCAAATTCTGTCCATTCACTGCAATTGCTTAAACGGCTTTTCAACTTTTTATTTTTAAGATGCCATTTACCTTCAAAAAAATCGAAGTCATGTTTTGATGAAGTTGATGTTGGGTTAATTATTAACTTCCCGTTTGTGTCAAAATTTAATTTAGGAATTTCAATTGTTTCCGTATTACTCATAATTTATTTTTGCGATTCGAAATGAAAAAATCGTTAATTAAGATTCGATTGTCTTTTATGTGTAAATGTTTGTATTACGTCTTGAATTATGAGTGTCGTTTTTACAAGATCCACATCATTTGTTGCGATATGTATTTCATATAATTTAATGGAATTTTTGAGTTAGTAATCCATTTAGAACTATCCTTTTATCAACTTCCAAAAATTTCGGGTTGTATATGATAATATCTTTTCAACTAATTTAAATGAGAAAAGGCGGCCATCGCAATGCGAAGATCACATGCAACGGCGAATCGGCAAAAATATATTCTTGCCAATATAACTTGGTTATGCTTGTGTTGGTGAAGACAGCAGACAGCAGTACCACACGGGGTTGCTACTTTACCTGGCAGATATATACTTACTCACATTCCCTAAGTAACATATCTGCGCCAC
>JBDSEE010000160.1:0-18411 GCA_039920245.1 Ferruginibacter sp. | reverse complement strand
TCTGATGAAAACTTTATTTCCATTTTACTTATTCCTCTTTTTTAAAATCTTTTCAAGCATTTCAGCATCAGCTAAATCTTTTAATCTTCCTGTTGCCTTCTTATTGTTTATTAATTCATTAATGTGAATACATCTGATATCAATGCCTCCATCACTATAAATTCTGCTTGATTTAAATGCTTCATTAAAACTTACCCCTGTAATGGTAGTTAGAATGTCAATTCTAAAAGGTGTTCTTCCCAGCATAATTACATTATCCTCTTTTAAAAAGTCTTCTTTTACAAACCCGATTGCAGAACCCATAAATTGCTGAACAACATTCATAATTTTTTCTGCATTGCTCTCCTCTCTCTCTATAAAAAAATCCATATCCCCGGTAGTTCTGCTGTAACCTTCAAATATTACTGCCCATCCGCCTACCAAAACATATTTTACTCCATGCTCATTTAATAACCTAATGAAATCAACAAAATTTTCATTCAACACCATCTCTTTCGTCTTTTAATTTTGCTACTAAAATATATCTTACTTTGTTATTCAACTTATATTCCTCACTCCAAATCATTCGCCTCATTTCTTCTACATTTTTTACGCTTTCCTTCCAATTTATATTTGCATAATATTCCACATCTGCTTCCTCTGCCTCTGCAAAAGAAACTTTTTTTACAACCAATTGTATCTTTCTTTTTACATCCATAATTCATAATTCTTACGCATCCATTTCTCCCGCAATTATATTTAAACTGCTCATGGTAATTATGGCATCACTAAGCATTCCGCCTTGCACCAGTTCAGGAAAAGCCTGGTAATAAATAAAACATGGCCGCCTGAAATGCAGCCTGTACGGTGTTCTTCCGCCATCACTTATCAAATAAAAGCCAAGTTCGCCATTTCCACCTTCTACACTATGATATACTTCACCTGCAGGCATGTTTGTTTCTCCCATGATTATTTTAAAATGATAAATAAGTGCTTCCATTTTTGTGTAAACATCTTTTTTATCGGGCAGGTAATATTCTGGAATATCAGCATGATAAACTTCTGCTTCCGTACCTTTGAACTCCTGTACTTTTTGGTATGCCTGCCTGATGATGCTCAGGCTCTGCCACATTTCTTCTTCTCTCACCAAAAATCTATCATAACAATCTCCTGTTTTACCTACAGGAATAGTAAAATCAAAATCATCATAACTACTGTATGGTGAATGTACCCGCACATCATAATCCACCCCGGCGGCACGCAGGTTTGGCCCTGTGAATCCATAATTCAAAGCCCGCTCTGCACTGATCGCTCCGCAACCAATGGTACGGTCCATAAATATCCTGTTGCGTTGAAAAAGATTTTCAAACTCTTTCAATTGTGCTGGATATTCTTTTAGGAATTTTTCTAATTTTTCAAAAGCGGTGTTGGTAAAATTTCTTTCAAATCCGCCAATGCGGCCAATGTTTGTCGTTAGGCGGCTACCGCAAACTTCTTCATATATTTCATAGATCAATTCCCGGAACTGCATCAGGTAAAGAAATCCTGAATAAGCACCGCTATCAACACCTACAATTGAATTACATATAAGGTGATCGCTTATGCGGGCAAGCTCCATGATAATGATGCGGAGATAATCCACACGTTTTGGAAGGGTAACACCCAATAATTTTTCGCAGGTAGTATGCCAGCCCATATTGTTTATCGGAGAAGAACAATAATTCAACCTGTCAGTAAGCGGAGTGATCTGGTACAATGGGCGGCGCTCAGCAATCTTTTCAAAAGCCCTGTGAATGTAGCCTACAGTAGAAGTAGCTTTTAAAATTTTTTCACCATCCAGTTCAAGTATGTTTTGAAAAACGCCATGCGTAGCAGGGTGCGTAGGCCCTAGGTTTAAAGTTGTAGTTTGCTTTTCCAAAGAACCCTGCGGTAATAAAATATGTTCGTCCGTTATTGACATTAACTCCGTAGTTTTTATTTTTTGGTAACCGGCATTTGTTCTTTAATCATCATTGTTGTGTCACTCACTTTTACATTTTTAGCTCATCTCATCGCATCATCATTTTCCTGTATTCAATTTCACATTTTCAAATCATTACCTCCCAAACATTTCATCATCTTTATCAACTCTTGTTTGTTCTTCTAAAGGGTATTCTTTACGCATTGGAAAATAATCCATTTCATCTACGTTCAATATTCTTATTAAATTAGGATGTCCAATAAAATTCACCCCATAAAAATCAAAAGTTTCCCTTTCCATCCAGTTAGCAGCCTGGAATAAAGCAGTTGCACTGAACACATCGGGTGTATTAATATCTGTAAACACTTTGAAACGTATTCTTAAATTATCCACCAGGTTGTGAAGATGATACACAACGGCCAGTTCTGCACCGACACTTACAGGATAATGCACTGCCTGCAGATCGGTAAGAAACCTGAATTTCAGTTCCTCATCGTCAAATAAAAACTGCAGTATTTTAAGATTGAAATCTTTGGGAGCAGTGAAGGTTAGCATTCCATAAGGTTCATGCCAGTTGGTAATATCTTCACCAAATTTTTCTGTAAGCCTTTGTTGTACCTGTTGGTTGGTTAATGCCATAAACACGAATTATCTAACACGAATGACATGAATTAGACGAATTTTACTAATTACATTTTTTATACCATTGAACACATCACTGTATTCCATAACTGTTCATCAGATCCTGGTATTGTTTACTATGTCTTCTTCTTAATCCTTCTGCATTTACCAGGTCCTGGATTTTTATTATTCCATCGAGTACAGCTTCTGGTCTTGGGGGGCATCCTGGAATGTAAACATCTACAGGAATGATCTGGTCAATGCCCTGCAACACAGAATACGAATCAAAAATTCCCCCACTGCAAGCGCAGGCACCCATAGATAATACCCAGCGTGGTTCCGCCATTTGCAAATACACCTGCCGCAACACAGGACCCATCTTTTTTGCAATAGTTCCCATCACCATCAGCAGATCGCATTGCCTGGGCGAGAAACCCACCCTTTCACTTCCAAACCGTGCAAGATCATAATGACTTCCCATGGTAGCCATAAATTCAATTCCACAACAGCTTGTTGCAAATGGCAATGGCCAAATAGAATTCTTGCGGGCAAGGCTTACAACTTTTTCAAAATTGGTAGCCATAAAACCTTCACCCATATATCCTTCGGGAATGCCTGCAAATTTTACAGTATTGTTATATTGTACCGGACGACTCATTTTGATTTGATGATTTGGAAATTTGATAATTTGAAAATGTTTGGAACTTATAATTCATTTTCAAATTTTCAAATCAATGAATTTTCAAATTATTACTCTTCCCACTTTAAAGCACCTTTCTTAAATATATATATAAAGCCAGCCAGGAATAAGCCTACAAACATGATCACTGCTCCAAAACCCTGCCATCCCAACGACCGGAAATTAACTGCATATGGATAAAAGAATATTACCTCCACATCAAAAAGCACAAATAATATGGCTACCAGGAAATACTTGATAGCCATTGGCTGCCTTGCATTCCCTTTTATCTCTATACCACTTTCAAAGTTTTGCAACTTATCGGTACCCTTTCTTTTTGGTCCCAACTGGTTTGATCCAAATATAATAGTTGCAATGAGACCTGCTGCAAAAATGAATTGCAACACAATTGGTAAATAATTGGAAGCACTGTTGACGGGATTAGCCTGTAATAGAAAAAAATCCATATTTGAGTACAAGGGTTATTGGTTCGCAAAAATAAGACAGCTAACGTAGAATACCATCTTATAAAAAAATTAAACAAAAAATAAGCCCGCTTGTTTTGAAGCGGGCTTACTATTGCATTTTTAAAATTTATTTTTTAGCTCCTGTTTTTGGTTTTTGACGGCGTTACAGACTTCGTGGAAGTAGGTTTTTTAGGCGCTGCTTTAGGATCATTTTTCATAATAAATTCCTTGTTGGTCAGTAGATTTGCATCAGTTGGGTCAAGAGCAAGCGCCTTATTTAAATATACCAGTGCATTTTCACGATCTTTCAGGTTATTATAATAATAACCAATAAAAAATTTATATGCATTTAAAAGACGTGTTTTTGCATTTGGTTTTGTAGGGTCCACTTCACCCAACTCTACCACTTTTTGATAATAAGGAATAGCAAGACCTGCTGCGCCGGTAGAATCAATAGCTGCACTAGCATTTCCTAGCATATAATAACCCAGGATATCATCAGGGTATTTGGTAACGTATAAATTAAAATAGCGGGTTGATGAATCGTGTTGACCTGCCAGGTAAAAATTATATCCGGCATTAAATAAGTCAACATTAGAATAATTCTTTTTCACTTTTATAATCTTACTATACCAGTCTGCAGCTTCTTTAAATTTCTTTTGAGTTTCATATGCCTGCGCTATTGACTTCAGGTAATTTATCTTATTTGCTTCTACAGTATCCATTGCTATTGCTTTATCTACATAAGTACCGGCAAGTTGCTCATTGCCCGGAAACTTAAGAAGAATTGCAGCGTATGAAGAATAATCTCCTCCACCAATTTTATCGGGTGCTTGCCTTTTAAAGTATTCATCATAACTGGCTTTCGCATTTAATGAATCGTGAAGCCTGTTGTAAGCAAGCGCCTTTATACCATACATATTTGGGTATGGATTTGTTCCTTCCGAAGCAATGCATTGATCAGCTTTGCTTATGGCCTGTGCAAATAATCCCTGTGCATATTTCATAGACGCCTGGTAGTAGCAAGCTTTTGGATCATCATCTGATACTGATAAATATTTGTCTAAGTATTGTGAACTCTTATTTACATCTATTTCATAATAATAATTATAAAGGTTGTTGTAAACAGGTGCATAGTTTGGATCCTTTGCAATTGCATCATTATAGTATTTTAGAAACAGTTCTTGCTGGGCGTAGCCTTGGGTCTGGTATACTTTTCCAGAACGGTACAAAGCACGGGCATAAGCCGGACTAAGCGCTAATGCTGCATTGTAGGCTGTTATCGCATTACCACCATCTGCAAATTTGCGATAAGCATCTCCAAGGTTTGCATATACTTCAGGATCTTTAAATCCTTTCAGTTGCGTAGCCTGTTTCAATTTTTCTATTGCATAAGCTGCATCACCATTTTTGCTGTCCGGGTTACCATTTGCAAAACCGACTGCATTTAATACTGCGATGCTTTTACCCTGGCTTAAGGATATAGCAGTTTCAAACCTGTTACGGGCATCCTGTGTTTTACCTTCCAGCAATTCTACATGACCCATTCCGGCAAGTACCAGTGGACTATTTGGAACCGCAGACAACCTGTTTTGATATATTGTCTTTGCCGCCGCTATATTTTCAAGGCCGATCTCTGACTGGCCCAACCAATAAATAGCTTCCTCGTTATTTGAATTTGCATTTACCAATTTTTGAAATACATCTTTGGCGCTTTTGAATCTTTCATAATAAATAAACTTCTTTCCATCATCCAGGCTTTGCGCCATCGTTATTGCACTAAAACACAAAGCGATTATAAGAAGTAAACCTGTTTGGATTTTTTTCATCTTTTTAAATTTGTTATTTGACTCTTGCAATGTTATAAAAATATATAAGAAACCGTTAAAGTATCCGATTAATTCTTTGGTAATGTTTGATTGATTTTGATATTTCTTGATCTGAAATCCATTGTGGGGCCAAGATATGCTCTTTTGAAAATGAGTTGTCCCCGTTCATATTTTAAAAAATTCACAAAGCCCGATCCAAGGCCATTATAATTCTCTTTAAGTACATAATACAAACCACGTACCAAAGGATACCGCTTGCTCAGAATGCTTTGCTGTAGCGGTTTTACGTAAGGTATATCTTTACAAATGCTACATTTTACGTAAGCTATTTTTACTTTTTTTAACAAGCTTAACTGGGCAGTATCTTCGGGATTTCCTATCCAGCTAATGCCAACTAACCCAACGGCATTTTTATCTCCTGCAATAAAATCTATTACGTCTTTACTAGTTTTAGAAGCCTTCACTAATGATGTGTCCAAAACATCTCCTTTTAAAACAGAATCAGTTATAAACCTTAGTGTACTGGTTGTGCTTAATCCATCAAAAACTATTTTTTGTGTTGTGCTAATTTTCCCGCTCAGTTGTTGCCTTAACCTTTCAAGTGTAAATAAAGTATCGTTTGATGATGAATTTACAATAATGGCTATTGCATCTGTAGCCAGCGCATTCCATGATGGGCGAAACTTTAATGAATCAAACAAAAACTTATCTTCTTTATCTGACAATCCTCTTGTAATAATTACCATCCTGTTTGTCGTATCAAAAAGCATGTCTTTTATACAGGCAGCTTCAGGTTTATAACTGGCAATAATATGTGTGCCGGGGAAAGAAGATTCATAAACATTGATTTGTTCTTCAATAACGGGTCTGAAGGATTCATCTACACTGATAAAAATGGTACCGGACTTTGGGGTATCTGCAACGGTTATATTTTTTTGCCTGCATCCATTTGCAATGAATAGGTAAGTGCATGCCAGCAAAACAAAATTCAAAATAACCTTCATCTCTCTTTAATATAATTTTTCTTATAACCCCGGTATATTCTGAATAATCCATACAGCACACAGAGGGCACCGAATCCTTTCATAACCGGATCGTTGAATCTTGCCTCAAGACCGGTATTAAACTTTTCAATGAACAATAAAAAAATACCCATGGCCATCCACATTAATCCCATACCATAATCCATGATGCTTCGCATCCTTAAAAAACCTTTATCCCGTTCATTCAGCGGATCTTTTTCAAATTCTTCCAGCGACATTTTTTTAATAATTAATGAGTACGCAATTTACTGAGAATAAGTTCATACGGCTAATCTTGTGCAGTAAACTTTACAGGAATGGTATAGTAGACCGAAACACTCTCACCCCTGGATTTTCCAGGAATCCATTGTGGCATTTTCTTTAATACCCTTACCACTTCATTGTTAAACAGCTTGCCACCATCCTCCACAATTTCAAAGCCTTTTAAAACGCCATCATAACCTACTACGAACTTTATTTTAACCGAAACAGATTCACCCATTTCAATTTCAGTAGGGCTGTTTAAATTTCTTTCCAGGAATTTTTGCAAAGCATTTTTACCTCCTGGAAATTCAGGCATCACTTCTGCAAAAGAAAGTGGAGTAAGTTTATCTACAACATTCGCCATAGGTCCCCGAGCAGGCTCTACCGGGCCTGGAGCTTCACCAATAATTTTTTTACCTGTACCAGGAATGTTTGACGAACCAATGGCAACACTATCGAGGTTAGCAGGTAAAAGACTTACTTGAGTTGAATCCGTTGTAAGTGTAATATGACTTGGAAACGCTGTTGATGCTTCCGGAGCACCAGACGGTTTTGGGGGATTAACTTTTTGAGGAGTTGGGGGTGCCTCAGGAATAGGAAGCTTAACAACATCTGTTGGTGGAATATCAAATATGATTTCCCTGATTTCTTTACTTTTCAACTGGCTTAAAAAAAGCATGCCGGTTGTTATTACAAAAACAAATCCCAGCGCTTTGTATAATTGCCTGTTATAAGAACTGCGCAACTGGTAGGCACCGTATTGCTTATTTCGATTTTCAAAAAGAATGTCCAGCAAATTGCTCTGCAAAATGTATTCAGCTTTCATGTTGAATGTTTTTAAAGTTGAAAAAAAATCAAAAAACAGGCGCCTGCCAGAGTTAAGATGCAGCGGTTCAACTAATCCATAATTTAATATCTGGATACATGGATTTTTAATGTGTAAGTTCCCTATCGATGATATAACTGTAAGGTTATCTTTGCCAATAAAAAAATATAAGGAATGAAGATATTGATGGTATGCCTGGGCAATATTTGCCGTAGCCCGCTGGCAGAAGGAATATTACAACATAAAGCAAATGAAGCCGGCCTCGATTGGATAGTGGAAAGTGCAGGAACAAATAGTTATCATATTGGTGAAGCACCACATGCCCTGAGCCAGAAGGTAGCATCGCTACATGGAATTGATATCAGTTGCCAGGTAGCAAGGAGATTTACAAAAAATGATCTGCAGAAATTTGATAAAATTTACGCCATGGCGGCAGATGTAATGGAAGACATAAAACAACTCTGTGGAAATAGTTTTGATGAAAAAAAAGTATCTCTGTTTCTCAATGAATTATACCCCAATAAAAATATGGACATGCCCGATCCATGGTATGGCACAGAACCAGGCTATCATGAAGTATTTTCACTCACCGAAAAAACCTGTGACATCATTGTAAAAAAAGCATTATCAACCAAAGCAACTAAAGCATATCATGAGTAAGCCATCCATACCGCAGGGCACCAGGGATTTTTATGGGGAAACATTATATAAAAGAAATTTCATTTTGCAAACCATCAAAAATGTTTTTGAGTTGTATGGCTTTCAGCCGCTGGAAACACCGGCAATGGAGAACCTGGAAACACTTATGGGTAAATATGGTGATGAAGGCGACAAACTTATTTTTAAAATATTGAATAACGGTCTTGCAGATCCCAAAAATATTGAGAAGACCAAGCAAGGTTTTAAAAAAATACTTGATGGCAGAAACAGTGAAGATATAAGCAGCCGTGCATTAAAATATGATCTCACTATTCCGTTCGCAAGATTTGTAGCTATGAATTACGGCCAGCTAAATTTTCCATTCAAACGATACCAGGTGCAGCCGGTATGGCGTGCCGACCGTCCGCAGAAAGGCCGCTATCGTGAATTCACTCAATGTGATGCAGATGTAGTAGGAAGCAAATCACTGATAAATGAAATAGAACTCGCAGGTATTTACCATAAAGCATTTAACCAGTTAGGTCTTAAAGAATATGCACTCCATATAAACAACCGTAAGATCCTTGCCGGCCTTGCAGAAATCTGTCATGCGCCTGATAAAATGATCGACATTTCTATTGCCATAGATAAACTTGATAAAATAGGATTAGAGAAAGTAAAAGAAGAATTGCAACAACGTGGTTTTGAAAATGAGCAGGTAAGCCTGGTGGAGAAATATCTTTTAATTGCAGGAAACAATGCCTCAAGAATTGAATCCATGAAAAAAATATTTGCCAACAATGAAACTGCATTAAAAGGAATTGAAGAATTAGAGTTTATAATTACTCATTGCGGCAGTTATAATATTATAATTGATGGCACACTTGCCCGTGGATTGAATTATTATACCGGGATTATCTTTGAAGCAAAGGCTCCAGCCAACGTCAAAATGGGAAGCATCGGTGGTGGTGGCCGCTATGATGATCTTACAGGCTCATTCGGTGTGCCGGATATTGCTGGAGTAGGGATTAGCTTTGGTGTAGACCGGATCTATGACGTAATGGATGAACTGGATATTTTCCCGGCAAAAATGGAATCTGGCACCACGGCTTTATTTATGAATATGGGCAGCGATGAAGCTTTGTCTACACTAAAGATCATGCAGGTCTTAAGAGAAGAAGGCATTTCCTGCGAACTCTATCATGAACAAGCAAAGATGGACAAGCAATTTAAATATGCCAGCAAAAAAAATATTAGGTATGCCGTTATTATTGGCAGCAGGGAAATAACAGAAGGAAAATGTTCTGTAAAACATTTATTAACTTCCAGCCAGGAAGAAATTTTAATTAGTGAACTTTCATCCTGGTTCAAAAAAGAACTAAGGTTACCAAACAACATTTAAAGTATTAATTACAAACTCCACTTTATGCAATCTACATTTCGTCTTTCATTTTTAGCGGTAATATCTATACTGCTTTTTGCTTCATGCAAAAAAACCAATAAGCAGGGAAGATACATTCCGCAAAATGCAGCTATGGTTATGCATATTAACGGCAAATCTATTTCCGATAAATTGCCCTGGGAAGAGATCAGGAAACAAACCTATTTCCAGGCATTGAGTTCTGATACAAGTATTTCAACATTTATGAAATCTGTACTGGACAATCCTGAAAACACCGGTATTGACATCAACAATGACATGATGGTTTTCATGGTGAAAGATTCAACCGGCAGTTATATTGCACTGCAGGGAACAGTGAAGGACAAAGCAAAATTTGCACAGCTACAATCACAGGCCCATCCTGGCGGAACTACTTCTGAAAATTCGGGACTTAATTTTTACAGCAATGCAAAAACCGGCACTGGCTGGAACGGTGATAAGTTCGTGATCGTAACAGATATGCCGGAAATGGATATGATGAAAAATTTTCCTGCAATGCCTGATAGCAGCGGCAATATCGCTCCACCACCACCGGCACCATCCGTTTCACGAGACATGATTGGTTCTGCTAAAAATATTTTGTTGCTTAAGGAAGATGCCAGCATGGCCAATAATGAAAAATTCTCTGACATGGTGAGCACCAATGGAGATATACATCTATGGTTGAATGCTGAACAACTCAATGCCAATAACCCCATGATTGGTGCCATGGCGATGGTTAACTTCAGCAAACTTTTTGAAGGATCCATCATGACTGCAGCAGTAAATTTTGATGCTGGTAAAATTGTTATGGATGCTAAATCATATGCAGGAAAAGAGATGACGGAGATATTTAAAAAATATTCTGGCTCTTCTGCAAACATGGATATGGTAAAAAGAATCCCAGCCCAAAATATCGCAGCAGTATTTGCCATGAATTTTAAACCAGAAGGCATCAAAGAATTTTTAAAGCTTATCGGGATGGACGGGTTAATCAATATGGGTTCAGCTTATCTAGGATTTAACCTTGATGATTTTATCAAAGCAAACAAGGGCGATATTCTTTTCTCTGTAGGCAATGTAACAAAGGACAGCGTGGGAAAACCCGGCGCACAATTTCTTTTTAGTGCAAGCATTGGCAATAAAGAAGCATTCAATAAACTAATTGCTGCAGGAAAAAAAATGGGCCAGGAAAAAATGGGTGGAGCTATGCCTTCTGTTTTTTATAACCTGAATGAAAACCTGTTTGCAATTGGCAATAATAAAGAAGCTGTTAATCAATACATAAATAAAGAGAACAATAGTAACCCTCCTTTCTTAAGCAGTATCTCTGGTTCACCCATAGTAGGTTACGTAAATTTTCAATACATCATGAGTAGCCTGAGGAACGACAATTTCAAAGACAGCTTTGGACTAGCATCCTTAGATGCTTCACTGAAGATCTGGGATAACATGGTAGTAAAGGGCGGTGAAATTAAAGGCGATGCTGCGACACAGCATGTGGAAATAAACCTTGTAAACAAGACAGATAACAGCCTGAAACAATTGAACGAATATGCAGGTGTAATGAGTGGTATAATGAATAGTCGTAAAAAACAACAGGAAGCATTCTGGAATCATTCAGATACTACAGTTGCAATAGCGCCGGTAGTTAAATAAATAAATGTTGAAATTGAAAGCCGCCTCATCATGGCGGCTTTTTTAATCTTTAAATATGCATGTCCTTATTGATAAACTTTCACCTACTTTTCTCGAAAAAGAAAAAATCCTTTCTTCCGGATGCTGGAATAAAACGCTTCATTTTGAGGCTGCTGAAAGAATTCATATTGTTGCACCAAGCGGTCGTGGCAAAACTTCCCTTATTCATTTTTTGTATGGCATGCGTAAAGATTATACAGGCAGCATTTTATTTGATAATAAAGATGTGAAAGAAATGAATGCAGAATCATTGGCGACTTTAAGAAGCCATCAACTCAGTATCATTTTCCAGGATCTTAAATTGTTTCCGCAACACACTGTAAAAGAAAATATAGAAGTAAAACGAAACCTGGCTCCTTACTACAATGCTAAAAGCATTGAAGAGATGGCTACAATTCTTGGCATTGCATCTAAACTTTCAAAGCCTGTAAGTACCTGCAGTTATGGAGAACAACAGCGCATTGCGATCATAAGATCGTTACAACAGCCCTTTGATTTTTTAGTGATGGATGAGCCTTTCAGCCACCTGGATGAAGCAAACAGGCATAAGGCAATGGAGCTTATCATTGATGAAGCAAGCAAGCGAAATGCAAGCCTTCTATTAGCAGATCTTGAACAAAGAGATTATTTTAAAGCAGATAAAATAATTGCATTGTAAAAAATAAAAATGAAACAAGACAAACAACAACTATCATACAAATCGGTATCAGCATTCTTTGATACTGCTTCTAATCGCAGCTCCGGGTTTTTTAGTTATGCCGGTCTTGCTATTGGTGTGTTGATGTTGTTATGTGCTACGCAAATGTTCATTAACATTAATGAATTGCTCAGGGAAAAAAATGCGAGAAAGAATGGATTTGATTTTATATCGCTTACAAAAACGATCACCGATGAAAACATGGGGCATGACAATCGGTTTACCCAGGCAGAGATTGACGAAATAAAAGCCCAGCCTTTTATTGCCGATGCTGCGCCACTCATCGGTAACCAGTTCAGGGCAAAGGCCAGTGCTGGTAAGATCATTCCCTTCAGCACAGATCTATTTTTAGAAGCCATACAAAATAATTTCTTAGATACCCTGCCGCCAAATTTTACATGGCAGCCGGGGCAGCAAACAGTGCCGGTAGTTTTCTCTGCAGATTTTTTGGAAATGTATAATGTTTTTGCACCCGCACAGGACTTGCCACAGCTTTCAGAAAATAGTATTTCATCAGTGAATATTGTGCTTGAATGTTACGGACCTCTGGGCGTATATAATTTCAAAGCCAATATTGTTGGCATCAGTGATCGAATCAATTCTGTTTTGGTTCCTGAAAATTTTTTACAATGGGCAAATAAATCTTTTGGAAATGTAACCAATGTTCCGGCTGCAAGAGTTTATATCAAAACAGGGGATGCAAACAGTGCGGAACTTCTGAATTTCTTACAGCAAAAGAATTATCACGTTAATAAAGACAAGACAAAATTCGGAAGAGTAAAGCAGATCCTTCAGGCTGTAGTAAGTGGCTTGGCCATATTTGCTTTATTAGTGATCCTGCTTGCAATGATGCTGTTTTCTTTTTACCTGCAACTTATGATAGCAAGGAGCAAAGACAACCTGCAGTTGCTGATCTTACTAGGTTACTCGCCCGGCTGGTTAAGTAAAACCGTTGCAAAAAAATGGATTCCCATTTATGCTGCCATAATTATGATTGCATTGGCACTTACTTTTTTGTTGCAATATTTATTTCAGCAAAACTTGGTTACGGTAAGAGATTCATTACAACCACTTGCACATTATAGCATCGTGCTCATTTCAATAGTATTACTGTTTCTTTGCATCAGCGTCAATTATGGAATGATTAAGAAACTCCTGATGAAATTGTAATAGAAATAATTTTTACCCAATTATTATTTATCTAATTATCAATTATTCCATTATCAATTATTATCTAATCTAACTAACTCTTTCATAAATTATAGAAGCCCCCTGCCCCACTCCCACACACATTGTGGCCAGGCCAACCTTGCTTTGTCGCTTCCTCATTTCATGTAACAATGTTGTAGATATTCTTACGCCACTGCATCCTAACGGATGACCTATGGCAATGGCACCACCATTTACATTTACTTTTTCCAGGTCAAGGCCAAGGTCGTGGATGCAGGCAATACTTTGCGATGCAAATGCCTCATTTAGTTCAACAAGGTCCAGGTCGGCAATATTTAGACCCGCTCTTTTCAAAGCCTTTTGCGTGGCGGGCACAGGTCCTATTCCCATAATAGAAGGATCTACTCCAGCTACGGCCATAGATCTTACGAGCGCCATTGGCTCCAGGTTATATTTTTTTACAGCCGCTTCACTTGCCAGTAGCATGGCCGCTGCACCATCATTAATGCCACTGCTATTACCTGCTGTTACAGTTCCGTCATTTATAAATGCCGGTTTCAGTTGTGATAGTTTTTCCATACTGCTCTTGCGGGGATGTTCATCCTGCTCAAATGAAAAAACATCCTTACCTACCCGGACATCAATAGGTATAATTTCATCTTTCCATTTTCCTGCTGCCAGCGCCTTAGCATATTTTTCCTGGCTTTCAAATGCAAATTCGTCCTGGGCATGGCGGCTGATATTCCATTGCTTGGAAACGTTTTCCGCTGTTTCTCCCATGGTATATGGATAGTGAACATCACTTAGTTTTCCATTCACAAATCGCCAGCCCATGGTGGTATCATACACCTGGGGATTTCTTTCAAAAGCAGCGGTGCTCTTCGGCATTACAAATGGTGCCCTGCTCATGCTTTCTACGCCGCAAGCAATCATTAATTCTGCATCGCCGCATGCAATTGTTCTTGCACTGTCCATGATTGCCTGCAAGCCACTAGCACACAAGCGGTTCACCGTATTACCAGCCACACTCACCGGCAATCCTGCCAGCAAAGCTGCCATGCGGGCCACATTCCGGTTATCTTCACCAGCCTGGTTAGCCGCTCCAGCAATTACATCTTCAATGTCATTCACATCAATGCTGTCATTGCGTTTTAGCAAACCTTTGATCACAAGCGCCAGCAAATCATCCGGCCTCGTTTGCGACAAAGCACCTGCATATTTGCCCACTGCTGTACGAACAGAATCAATCACATAAACTTTTTCCATATTTTTTTTTTGATACCAACTTTATATTTCCATGGCAGCATCGTTGCATCGCAATCTCGTGTACAGCATACCATTAATCAGCAAAATAGTTTGTAAAAATGTTAAACATTTGCATGTCACGATCCTCTTCACGCCGCAAGTTATAAGATTTCCTGCTTTCAACCTTCAGGGCCAGCAAGGGTTTAGTATCTTTGCCGCTATGTCTCTTAAAAGAAATATCCGGGAGCTTAGCTTGCCTGAACTGAAAGAATATTTCGAATCTATCGGCGATAAAAAATTCCGTGCAATACAAGCGTACGAATGGCTTTGGAAAAACAATGTGCGATCATTCGAGCAAATGAGCAATCTCTCACTTGACCTGAGAAAAAAATTAAGTGAAGATTTTTTGTTTCCTGTTATTACTGTAGATAAAACACAGCATAGCAATGATGGCACCCTTAAATCGAGGTTCAGGACTTTTGATGGACATTTAATGGAAGGTGTTTTAATACCCACAGACAAGCGCAATACAGCTTGTGTATCATCCCAAATTGGCTGCAGCCTTACCTGCCGCTTTTGTGCTACCGGGCAGATGGATCGGAAGAGAAACCTGGGTTTTGAAGAAATTTATGACCAGGTGGCCATCCTGAATGAGCAAAGCGAAAAGACTTATGGTAAAAAGTTATCGAATATAGTTTATATGGGCATGGGCGAGCCGCTTCTGAATTATAAGAATGTATTGAAATCAATTGATAAAATCACTTCATCAGATAGTATGGGAATGAGCCCAAAACGGATAACAGTGTCCACGGCAGGTGTGGCCAAAATGATAAAGCAGTTAGGTGATGATAAGGTACGGTTCAACCTTGCGTTATCTCTACATGCAGCAACAGATAAAAAACGCAATGAAATAATGCCTATCAATGAAACCAATAGCATTGAATTCCTGGTGGAATCATTGAATTATTTTTATGCCCAGACCAATAATGATATTACCCTTGAATACATTCTTTTTAAAGATAAAAATGATAGCCTGCAGGATGCCGAAGACCTGGTAACCATATACCGGCAGGTGCCTACACATCTTGTGAATGTAATTGAATACAACCCTGTTGCCGGGCTGGATTTTATGAAACCTGATGAAGACCAGACAAACCAATTCACTGATTACCTGGCCAAAAACCGTGTTAACGTAAGAGTGCGTCGTAGCCGGGGTAAAGATATAGATGCTGCATGTGGCCAGCTTGCAAATAAAGACGAGGTATTAATTTGAAAAAAGTAAGTTAATAAGTTGCGCCATATGCGGCAGCAAATAATATCCCAAACAATACTACAAAAACACCAAATCCAAACCATGCCCATTTAATCCTGTTCTTTTTATTGTCGTCATTTATAAGATAGGAAATTAGTACCCCGATAATCAAACCAAAAAAACCAAGCGCAAAACCACCCAGGTGAAATCCGGTTTGCCCGTCACCATAAAACATTTTTTGTAATTTTTTGCTTGTAACAACACCTCCACTGTTTATACCCTTGCCAATTTTTTTCTGTGCCCCTTTAAATGCGAACGCTTCTGCGCCATTCATTTTCCTGCCCGAAAGGCTTTCCAGGTTTTCCCTGCTAATGATAGAAAGTTCTAAAAGAGAAATGGTTTTTCCTTCTTTCCCTACAGGAATTATAATAGATGAAGCCAGTGGTAATACTGGAGTATGTTTAAAAGGCGTTGCTGCATTTGCACAAGTAAGCGTAATCAAAACGGTAATGAATAAGGAAAAATTTTTCATAAACAAGTTTTGGGTTAAAGATTTCAGTTAGAAAATCAATATTATCTAATTAGCCCAATTGGAAAGTGATTTTTATCACTACAAAATACACCACAATATGCCGCTCAAATAAAAATATATACATAAAAGTTTACTGCATTAAACCTTTTGCAAGAACTCTCGTCTGTTAAAGAAATTAACAGCCCCTAAATATAAAAAGTTGAAAAAAATCTTTTTGCTTATTGTAGTTCTATTTCTCTTTATAGTTGCTTTTATTCTTTTCATAAATCCGTTTCATCAAAAGAATTAGCCTTTAACAAAGCCTTCATTAAACTAAGTGAACAACTCTCCGTCTATTACATACACATTTTATAAAACAAAAAAAAGATACAATGAAAAAATTATTTGTATGTATGATAGCAGTTTCTGCTTTTGCTTTCTCTGCTTCAGCTCAGGACCAGCGTGATACAAAAGGTAAAAAAGATTTCGATCGTAGCGGACAACAACACGGCATGATGAAAGATCTAAACCTTACGGATGCTCAAAAAGCGCAAATGAAAACTAATCGTGAGGAAATGAAATCTAAGATGGATGCATTAAAAGCCAATACTGCTTTGACCGACGATCAACGTAAACAACAAAGAGAACTTTTGATGCAGGATCAAAGGGCAAAAATGGAAAGCATCTTAACAGCAGAACAAAAAGCAAAACTTGCAAACAAATCCCAGGAATTTGGCAAGGGCAGAAAAGAAGGTAAAGGTGGAAAAGAAGGCCATGCTGCCAGGATGGAAGAAATGAAAGCAAACTTAGGCTTAAACGATGACCAGGCCGCAAAATTAAAAACACTGAATGAACAATCTCATTCTCAAATGAAAACGATTCGTGAGAATAATTCGCTAAGTGAATCTGCAAAAAAAGAACAAATGAAATCGCTGAAACAAAGCACAAAAACTCAGCGTCAGTCAATACTTACAGCAGAACAGATCAAGAAAATGGATGAAATGAAAAGGAATCACAAGAAAGGACACGGTAAAAGAGAACGGAAGAACGCATAAATCAAATACAACCCTGGATCACAAAGAGGCGCCTTTAAGCGCCTCTTTTATATAAAACCCGGTTCAAATAACTACCTTTGCACATCATCTTACTGTTGCAAAACAGCATAAACTTCACATCATGAGCCAGTCTCCATTTCAAAAATTTACTGTTAAAAAAAAGAACAGCGTTGTTAAAGAACAATTTCGCCAGGAAAAGAAAAAAGTAAGGGCTGAAAAAAATGCTTATTTCAACAAAATAAAAGAAGAAAAATACCAGGCAATGCTAGCCAAGAGAGGGATGAAAGGCGTTGGGGGCGTAGGGGAAGCGAGGAAGGTAGATAGGGTAGATAAAGTAGATAAAGGAAATACAAGTGCAGTTAACGGTCAGAAAACAACGGATACCGTTATGCCACTGAATAAATTTCTTGCACATTGTGGTGTGTGCAGCAGGCGGGATGCGATTACAATAATTAAAGAAGGAAATGTAAAAGTAAATGGCAAACCATTGCTAGAACCAGGCTATAAAGTACAACCAACTGACGAAATTATTTACAACGGAAAGAAATTATTTGTAACAAAAAACCTGGTGTACATTTTACTGAATAAGCCAAAGGATTATATTACAACAACTGATGATCCTCAAGGAAGAAAAACAGTATTGCAATTAATACAAAAAGCAACAACAGAAAGAGTGTATCCTATTGGCCGCCTTGATCGCAACACATCAGGAGTCTTATTGCTCACTAATGATGGAGATCTTACGCAAAAGCTTTCTCACCCGAGCTATGAAATAAAAAAGATCTATGAAGTAAAGTTGGATAAGAACCTTGCTAAAGCAGATTTTGAAAATATTCTCAATGGCCTTGTGCTGGAAGATGGACCCGTGCTTGTGGACAGCCTGGCCTATGCTGACAGTAAGGACAAATCTGTAATTGGGATAGAGATACATAGTGGAAGAAACAGAATTGTGCGTCGTATTTTTGAGCACCTTGGCTATGATGTAAAAGGATTGGATAGGGTTATGTATGCTGGCCTCACAAAAAAAAATGTAGAGAGAAGCAAATGGCGCTACCTGAGTGAAAAAGAGATCCGGGT
>JBDSEE010000159.1:0-2644 GCA_039920245.1 Ferruginibacter sp. | reverse complement strand
ACAAAATAGTGTTGACGACTTCATGGCTTTTGCATCAAACCAGGAATATTTGATGGGAGTTGGACATAGAACAGCCGCATTGGAAGATTCACGCCTGCTGCCATTAGTTGAAAATTCATACTTATTTGAGAATTAAATATTGAAAGGACAGCATAAGTGAACTCAGTAAACTTGATAGTAAAAAAGCTTCCTTTTAAAAATAACCAAATGATGAAAAAATATTTCATACCGCTTTCCTTGCTTCTTATATCTTTTAGCGCAATTGCTCAAACGAAAAAGGAAATCATAACAGCAGATGTTGTTACTATTAATTCAAAAATATTAAAAGAGATTCGAACTGCCTGGATTTACAATCCGGGCAATAAAAATGAAAGTAAGATTTACCCAGTAATTTATGTTTTAGATGGAGAAAGCCATTTTAAGTCCGTTGTGGCAATGGTTGAATAGTTAAGTGGGGCCAATGTTATACCGCCGATGATAATTGTAGGGATTTTACATCCAAACAGGATGAAAGATTTAACCCCCACTATTGAAGATACGGTTGGCGACAGAGATGGAAAAAATTCCGGTGGAGGTGAAAACTTTATTTCATTTATAAAAAATGAACTTTTCCCTGAAATTGAATCAAAATATTCAACTGCTCCTTATCGGATACTTATTGGGCATTCTGTGGGTGGACTGACTGTAATAAATACCTTAATACATCACAAGGGATTTTTCAATGCATACGTTTCTATTGATGCAAGTTTGTGGTGGGACAAACATAAACTTTTAAAAGAAAGTAAAACAGTTCTTGCTAGTGATAATTATGCAGGTAAAAAACTGTTTTTAGCAATTGCCAATCGCATGGAAAAAGGCGTTGACACAAGTGATGTGCAGAAAGACACAACCGAAAATACTGAATTGATAAGATATAATCTGGAACTGATCAGGAGCATAAAAAATAATCAGCAAAACAAATTAAATTTTGACCATAAATATTACGCTGATGACAATCACGGCTCAGTTTCTTTTATTGCTGAATATGACGCCATTCGTTTTATTTTCGACTATTACAAATTTGATCTTTATACCCGTTATTTAGATAATGAAAACATAAGGTTAGATACTTTACTGGATGCTCACTATAAAAATGTATCTAAACAGTTAGGTTACTTCGTTAAGCCCGCAGAAGGCCTCGTAAATGGTCTTGCTTACCACTCCTTAAATACAAAACAGTTTACAAAGGCTGAATATTTATTCAAAATGAATGTTTCAAATTATCCTGGAAGTGCAAATGCATTTGATTCTCTCGGTGACTTTTACAATGACAGAGGCGATAAAGCAAATGCTATAAAATGTTATAAACAAGCATTAGATATTACAGAAATTCCTGAAACCAGGAAAAAACTAAAACAATTGCAAAGTTGAATTGACTTGAGTAAATAGTACAATAAAAATTAAATGTGACAATTACCTGGATAAAATTCGGATAAACTGCATCTAATTGCATTTAAGTGAAGTTTCTTTTATCAAAGTACAATAACAAATTTTACACAAGGCAAGTACTAAGAATCATTGTTAGCCTGTAATATCTCATCAGCAAAGTCAGATAGAATATTCGTCTGAAACTTTCAGACACAACTTTATATAAGTCCCATTAAACTGCATTTTTGTCCAACAATTGAGCCTGCTGCCTGAATTAATTTTGTGGAATAAATAATTCACAATTAAAATTTAAAAAATGAAAATTATCATCGTAGGTGCAACTGGCACTATGGGAATGCATCTTTCCAGTGCATTTGAAAAAGAACATGAAATAATTAGAGTAGCAAATAAAGGTGGAGACATCCAGGCAGATATTACTTCAACAACATCTATCGAATATCTATTTAAACAAGCTGGTTCATTCGACGCATTAATTTCAACGGCAGGTCCCACTTATGTTGGTCCATGGAAAAACCTTACGGATAAAGAATTTAGAAAAGGCATGGAAGGAAAAATGATGGGGCAAATCAATTTAGTGCTCATTGGTCAGCACTACATCAACCCGAAAGGATCATTTACATTAATCACTGGGGCTTTAACACATGATCCGCAAATAAACTTCTCAAATGCATCGGCTGCAAATGGAGCAGTGGAAGGATTTGTAAGAGCAGCAGCCATTGAACTGGAAAACGGTATCCGCATTAATGCAGTGAGTCCTACGGTTATCGAAAATTCTCCACAGTATTTTCCTTATTTCCCCGGCGATATTCCTGTTACTATGCAGCAATTGGAATACGGGTTTCGTAAAGCTGTATTTGGTGCAAACACAGGGCAAGTAATAAAACCATATTAATTTATTTTCCGTGAAGGCAACCACAGATGTCGGGTCATTTGCTCCTGTGACACTTTTTTAACTAAATGAATTTCACCCGTTATCACTTGTCGAAATGGAATTTCTGAAGTTCTTAAAACCCCCTCTACTGCAAGTATGCAGCGGTGACAAACCATGTTTTTTACAAACAGTATATCGGACATCATAAAAAATAATAAGATTATTATGCTTTAAAGGATTGAGCCTATCATACTCCAGGATTAGTCAATTGATTTTTTAGATAGATGTCAAGACAGGCATTTGAACAAAAGAAAACATCTTCTGATATTGGATGCTTTATTGCCT
>JBDSEE010000158.1:0-15477 GCA_039920245.1 Ferruginibacter sp. | reverse complement strand
CGGCGGAACAGTCTAACCCTACTCTATTTCAAAATATCTGCGGAGAGGGTGGGATTCGATCCGCCGCGGCGGAACAGTCTAACCCTACTCTATTTCAAAATATCTGCGGAGAGGGTGGGATTCGAACCCACGGTACAGTTTAACCCGTACGACGATTTAGCAAACCGTTCCTTTCGGCCACTCAGGCACCTCTCCTATTTATACCTGCCTTGTTTAAGGGGCAGCAAAAATACAGATACAAACCTTACTACCCAAACAATATTTAAAATAAAAAATCCAGCTCGTTTTAGCTGGAAAATTTCAAAATAAATTGTAGGATTACATAGCCGCCAGTTGCACCTTTTGCTGAAGCTCTAATACACTTTCTTTAAATAAATTATCAGTATCCATTAAATCTTTTACAGTCTGGCAACTATGAATAACAGTGGTGTGATCTCTACCACCGAAATGCTCACCTATTGTTTTTAATGAATTTTTTGTAAAGGCTTTTGAGAGGTACATTGTTATCTGCCGTGCCTGTACAATCTCTCTTTTCCGTGTCTTCTGAAGCAGCTTATCATAAGGTACATCAAAGTAATCACAAACCATTTTTTGAATAGCATCGATCGTTATCTCCTTGCTTGAAGATTTTACAAAATTACGAAGTACTTTTTTGGCCAATTCAAGGTCTATTTCTCTTTTGTTGAGCGAAGATTGTGCCAACAAAGAGATCAATGCACCTTCCAATTCACGTACATTGCTATTGATATTGTATGCAATATATTTCACTACTTCACGTGGCATTTGCAAGCCATCATTTTTCATTTTATTATCCAGTATCTCTATCTTGGTATCATAATCCGGCATCTGCAAATCAGCACTTAATCCCCATCGGAACCTGCTAAGTAAGCGCTCCTGCACACCTTCCAGGTCTTTTGGCGACTTATCACTTGTAAGTATAAGTTGCTTACCGCTCTGATGAAGGTGATTGAATATAGAAAAGAATGCATCCTGTGATTTTTCTGCACGGTTAAAAAATTGAATATCATCAATTATCAAAACATCAATCAATTGATAAAAATGTATAAAGTCATTAATAGCATTATTACGGCCGTGATCTATAAACTGGTTAATGAATTTTTCGGAGCTTACATATAAAACCACCTTATTCTGGTTAAGCTTTTTTACTTCGTTTCCAATCGCCTGGGCAAGGTGAGTCTTACCAAGTCCAACGCCACCATAAATCACAAGCGGATTAAAAGAAGTAGCTCCTGGCTTTTCCGCAACAGTTTTTCCTGCACGGCGGGCAACACGGTTACAATCTCCTTCTATAAATGAATCGAAAGTATATGCATGGTTCAACTGCGGATCAATCTGCATCTTTCTCAAACCCGGAATTACGAAAGGGTTTTTAACAGGATTATTTATGACTAAAGGAAAATCCATTTCGTTATTTGAATAAGATTTATAACCATTGCCAGGGACATCCATTGTGAGCGGTTTGTTTTTGCTATTACCGCTATCAACCATTATCCTATATTCTAGTCTTGCTTCTTTGCCCAATTCACGCTTGAGTGTTTTTGCAAGTAGTGTTATATAATGTTCTTCAAGGTACTCATAAAAAAACTGACTTGGAACCTGTATGGTTAAAATTTTTTCTTTTAATGCAACAGGCCTGATGGGCTCAAACCATGTTTTGTAATGCTGCCATTCAACTATGTCCTTAATTATTTCCAAACAATCAGACCATACCTTGTCAAAAGCTTTCTCCATTATTCCTTTAGCAGTTTATATATGTTGAGTATTACTATTTTTCTCCGGGATGCTTACCAAAAAAGATAATGAATTTTTCAAAAAAAGATTTTTTGGCAGGACAGCGAATATCAACAAGTTTATTTGAAAAAAAAATTTTTTATTCAATTGTTTTTTCACCAATAATCACAGTATGGCTTTTTACCAAATTTTTCTTTTTGCCCCTTTCAAATTCAAAATCCATACGGCCCAGCACAATGCCTGACCAGCCTACCTGGTTTACCAAAACATCATCTCCTTTTTTATTTTTATATACAAGTGGCACATCAAAAAAAGTATGTGTATGCCCACCAATAATAAGGTCTACATGCTCAGAATTTTTGGCCAGCACCTCATCGCTCACTTTGTTACTATTATACTTAAATCCAAGATGGCTCAGGCATATCACCATGTCACAGTCCTTTTCATTTTTCAAAATATTTGCTGTTTCATTTAACCGCTGAATGGGGTCTGAATATTTTGTATTACCATAAAGATTATCAGGCACTAATCCTCTTAACTCTATGCCTACACCGGTTATCCCGATTTTTAATTTGCCTTTTTTTATAATGGTATAAGGGAGATATTTGTTTTCCATAGCTGTTCCTGCAAAATCATAATTGCACAACAAAACGGGAAATGTAGCATGCTGCAACTGGAGTGCAAAATTCTCAAGACCAAGATCGAAATCATGATTGCCCATCGTAACCGCTTCATACCCCATAGCCGTCATAGCTTTCATTTCCGGTTCGCCTTTATACAAATTAAAAAAGGGTGTTCCCTGGAAAATATCTCCCGCATCAAGTAACAATACATGCTCTTCCTGGCTACGTATTTTTTTAATAACCGCAGCACGGGTTGCCACACCGCCCAGTCCCTGGTTTTTACTTCCATCCATTGGGAAAGGTTCCAGCCTGCTGTGCACATCGTTGGTATGTAAAATGGTAAGTCGTTGCTTACTGTTAAGGTCAGCTATACCTGCCATCACAGTATTTGATGTAATGAATGCACCTGTGGTAAGGGCGGCCTGTCCAAGAAATTTTCTCCTAGTTTGCATCGGTTATCCTGTTTTCAATTTTTGAAGTAACTTTTTTTCCCGCTTTTGTAAACCCGGTTAAATAACCAATAAGAGCATCTCTTAATAAATATCCATTTGTTTGCTGTTGTAGCGGTCTTAGCATTTCACAATAATCACCCCCGTTTGCTACATAATCATTCGTAAGAATTTTATAACTTTTATTTAAATCCAGCGGCAATCCCCCAATTAAAAGGTTCACAGCTTTCTTATCTTTTATCTGCCAGCTCATATTTGCTACTGGCCATCCACCTAAAGACGAGATATGATCACATAATTCCTGCAATACATTTCCGGGCACCGTTAATAAAACCAGCATATTATCAAAAGGCGCTAATTCAAATGCCTTCCCTAAGGTTATATCTCCTGCTGCCAGTGTATTCAATCGAATTCCTCCATTGTTCATAACAGCAGCATCAATACCGGAACTAAATTGCTTCTTACCCTCCACAAAAATAGCATCAACTACCAGGTTACCCAGGCTGCCTTCGGGCTGTTTCCTGTCCAGCGTTGTTTCAGACACGGCAATTACTTTATTCATTCTCGCATGCACACTATCTGCATAAGGCTGCACTAGCATTGACAGGCTACTGTCTTTACTTAGGCTATCATTTATTTTATAATTTGAATATTTAACCTGCTGGCTTTGGTAGGTGCTTTCACATGCTGTAAACCATAAAAGAAAAAGCAACAAAATGCCAGTATTTAATCTGCGGTTCATAACAGACAAGGTAAATAGTTTTGGTTTAAAATAACCGGCTCTAACATAAAATATTTTCCTATTAATAAATCTCATACAGTCTATATATTTTTCCCATTTCTTATCATAATTAAAAGTTAGTTTTGTCCACTTAAATTTTTATTATGAGTTACGAACTTACAGGCAAGCTGATAGCCAAATTTGATACCGTACAAAAAACTGAGTCTTTCAAAACGAGGGAATTTGTGGTAGAGAAATCAGAAGATATCAATGGCCGCACCATAACCAACTTTGCTAAGTTTCAATGTGTGCAGGATAAAACCGCTATTGTGGACAGGGTAAATATTGGTGATGAAATAAAAGTCTACTTCAACATAAAAGGAACACGCTGGGAAAAAGAAGGCAAAGTGAATTATTTTACCAACCTGGATGCATGGCGCATTGAACAATTACTTCAGCCTTCTGCTCATACAAGCCCGATAGATAATGAGTACATGGAACCGCTGGACACGTTTAGCTCCTCATCGGCCGAAGCTGTAGATGACCTGCCGTTTTAAATAATTTTATTACAAGCTTTAGAATAACTATCTAACATTCTTGTGTCACTCACTTATACTTTTATAGCAACATGCAGCCTTTCTTACGTTATCACAACAAGTAACGTATGAAACAGCTCGTCACCTTAAAGCTACTGCCTGCACAAGTTTCAGATGATACGCACTTAAAGAAACTGATCGCTGATGCTACCGGTAAAAAAGCTATAGATATTTCCGGTTATAACATCATTAAAAAATCCATTGATGCCAGGGGTAAGAAAGTCTTTTTCAATCTGCAGTTAGATGTTTTTATCAATGAGCCCTTTATTGAAAGAACGGTAACTCCTTTTCATTTCCAGGATGTAAATAATGCAGCAAAAAAAGTTATCATAATCGGTGCTGGCCCGGCCGGCTTGTTTGCAGCGCTTCGCCTTTTGGAAGAAGGCATTAAACCCATTATCATAGAAAGAGGAAAAGAAGTAAGGGCTCGAAGAAGAGATCTTGCAGTACTTAATAAAGAAGGTATCATTAATCCCGAAAGTAATTATTGCTTTGGCGAAGGTGGCGCAGGCACATACAGCGATGGTAAACTTTATACCCGCAGCAACAAAAGAGGAAGCATTGACAGGATACTTTCTCTGTTCATACGTTTTGGAGCCACAGAAAATATCCGCTACGATGCACACCCACATATAGGCACTAACAAGCTGCCGCAGATCATTACTGCCATGCGCCAACTTATAATTGATTGCGGCGGCGATATTCATTTCGAAAAGAAACTGGTTGATATTAACATCTATGAAGAAACTATCAGCTCCATACAAACAGCTGATGGCGATCTTTTTTCTGCTGATGCATATGTACTTGCCACCGGGCATTCAGCACGTGATATCTTTTATTTATTGCACGAAAAAAAATTGCAAATTGAAGCCAAGCCATTTGCACTTGGTGTAAGGGTAGAACATCCGCAGGCACTCATTGATGGTATTCAATATGCACATAGCCCGGATGATCATTACCACCGGGATGATGCATTGCCTCCATCTTCTTATTCTCTTGTTCAGCAGGTAAATGAATGTGGTGTATTTTCTTTTTGCATGTGCCCCGGTGGCATCATAGCTCCGGCATCTACATCAAACGGCGAATTGATTGTAAATGGATGGAGCCCTTCCCGGCGAAACAATCCATTTGCTAATAGCGGCATCGTGGTGCAGGTGGAAAAGGAAGATGCGTTGAAAAGTTTAGGGAAATTAGGTTTAGAGAGTTTAGGTGGTTTAGAAGGTTTAGAAAATGATCCGTTGTTGATGATGAAATTTCAACAACAGGTAGAACAAAGAGCATACAATGCAGGCGGTGGGAAGTTTGTTGCCCCTGCACAACGAATGGAAGATTTTGTGAACGGTAAGGTATCTGCATCCCTTCCTGGTAATTCTTACCTGCCTGGTTTGAATAGCACCGATCTAAAAACTGTGTTGCCTGCATTTATACATCATGCATTAGCAAAAGCTTTCCTGCTCTTTGGAAAAAAAATGAAAGGCTATTATACCAATGACGCAGTAGTAGTAGCAACAGAGAGCCGAACTTCAAGTCCTGTGCGTATTCCAAGGGACGCTTTAACGCTGACACATCCTCAACTAAATAATTTCTATCCATGTGGTGAGGGCGCAGGATATGCCGGTGGTATTGTAAGTGCAGCAATGGATGGTGAAAGGGTCGCCGTAGCAATTACACAAAAAATCATGCACTCATAATTATTTTTATCCCGCTTATAATAAATAGAAGTAGTAATCTTGTAAACTAGCTACTTTTAATTCTATATCATATCTACAGCTTATGGCTTTACTCGAAATTAAAAATGTAAAAAAATATTTTGCCACACAAAAAGCTGTGGACGACATCAGCTTTACCATAAACCAGGGAAGCATCTTTGGTTTGCTGGGCCCTAATGGTGCTGGTAAAACAACGCTTTTGAGGATGATAACCGGAATTTTCTTTCCTGATAGTGGTGAAATAAATTTGATGGGCAAAAAATTCAATGCCATTGAAGATGCCGGGAACATTGGCTACATGCCCGAAGAAAGAGGCTTGTATAAAAAAATGAAAATAGGTGAGCAGGCTGTTTACCTTGCCAGGCTTAAAGGGCTTAGCCATGCAGAGGCCATGAAAAAAGTGAAAGAGTGGTTTATAAAATTTGAAATGCAAAGCTGGTGGAATAAAAAGGTAGAGGACCTGAGTAAGGGTATGAGCCAGAAACTGCAATTTGTTACTACCGTGTTACATGAGCCTTCACTGATCATTTTAGATGAACCATTTAGCGGGCTTGACCCAGTAAATGCTAATCTTATCAAAGACGAAATCTTTGCGTTGGCAAAAAAAGGAAGCACCATCATTTTTAGTACTCACCGGATGGAACAGGTTGAAGAAATATGCGATCATATCATCCTCCTGAACAAAGGGAAAAAAATACTTGATGGCACTGTGAGCCAGGTAAAACAGGACTTTAAAGAAAACATTTACAGTATTGAGTCGCTCAATGAGTTCCCACAATTAAGTTCTCCTTTATTCAGCATTCAGTCCCAGGCAGAAAAAAAATTGTTATTGAAACTAAACGAGCATGCCGATACCAACCGGGTGCTTCAGCATTTTATTGATAACAATATCAGCATAAATAATTTTAATGAAGTACTTCCATCTCTCAATGATATTTTTATAAAACTTGTTGAGGATACTGCTCCGGCAAGACAATTTCAAAAAATTTAATTCATATATATGAGTAAGACGGGGTTAATAATAAGCCGTGAATATTTTACAAGAGTTAAGAAGAAATCTTTTCTCATAACGACATTGCTTGTCCCAATAATTATTGTAGCCTTCTATGCAATCATCATTGCTATTACTATCAATGGCGGTAATGACCAGCAACGTATAGCAGTATTAGATGAAGCCGGCTTATTTGCGGACAGTGTACCATCAAAGAACAAGTCACTCATTTTTAGCAAAATAAAAAATGAAACGGAGCAAAGCTATACACCAAAATATAAAGCTGCAGGTTATAATGGATTTTTATACATTCCCCGCTTTAATGTAGATAGCAATGGGCGTTTTGTTTTACACAGTCAATCATCCGTTAGCCTTTCCACTACTTCGTCCATTGAGAAGATCGTAAACCAGGCAATTGAAGACAAAAGACTCATTGCACAGGGAATAGATATCGTACGATATAAAAGTATTGCAGCGGATGTATCTGTTGAAAATACAATTGATACAAAAGAAGGCGGCAAGAAAAGTGTAGCAGCAGTTGCTTATGGTGTTTCATTTGCCTGCGGCATTCTAATTTATATGATGATGATAATTTATGGCACTCAGGTAATGCGTGGTGTAACGGAAGAAAAAACAAACCGCATTGCAGAAGTAGTTATCAGTTCTGTAAAACCTTTTCAATTGATGATGGGCAAAATTATAGGCATTGGTGCAGTAGGCCTTACTCAATTTGCTATCTGGATCGTATTGATATTTATGATGCAGTTGGCCATTCCTTTAATATTCCCCGGTGTGATGGACCAGGTTACTGCGGCAGCCCCTGCAGGCTCAAGCGCTGCTGTTGCAAATACTGTAATGCAAGGCTTTTCATCGTTGCCGTTATTAAAGATCGGTTTATCATTTATTTTTTATTTCCTGGGTGGATACCTGACCTACGCATCATTATTTGCGGCCGTGGGGAGTGTAGTGAGTGAAGACCAACAAGATGCACAACAGTTGATTTTTCCAATACTTATGCCTATCATTCTTGGTTTTGTTATTATGACAAAAGCGATCAATGAACCCAATAGTAGCCTTGCAGTTTTTGGAAGTATTTTTCCCCTTACTTCACCAATTGTAATGATGGGTAGGATAACTTATGATATTCCATTCTGGCAACTTGGATTATCTATGGTCTCGTTGATTGCATGCTTCCTTTTATTCACCTGGCTTACAGCAAAAATATACCGTACAGGAATTCTTATGTATGGCAAAAAACCATCGTGGAAAGAAATGATGAAATGGGCATTCCGTTAAACTACTGCTGAAGAACTGGTAGTTGTATTATCGTTCATTGTTTCATCTTTAAAAACAGAACGGTAAATTTCTGCTTTAGCATACCTGTATAGCAGCGGCGATATCAGGATTAATGTGAACAGAATGACACCAGCAATAAACCCAATGATTCCAAACACCATTGACGAAGATTTGGTTACATCAAAAGGCGGATCGGGTTTATCAAGTATCTCAATGATAGGTGTAACTTTTTGCAGGCGCCACAAAGCCTCTTCTCTATTATTTGCAGAACCGTTAAACTGGCCAAGCACCCTGGTCTTTTGGTTTATCAGGTTTTCTTTTGGGATAGAATATTCTATTTTTTCATTTGGAACAAATAAAGTGCTATTGCTCATACCAATGGCCCTGCGATCGTAAGTATTAAGCACCCTCTGTAATGAATCCATTTTCCTTACCGTAAAATTATAATCCACCTGTGCTTTTTTTATTTTAAGATCTTTATAGAACTGGCCGATCTTTTCTATTAGTACATAACTGATAGGTGACACAAGGCTTGCATCGGTGTTAGAATAAGTCACTTCAAGAATTCCATTCTTATTTATTTTGGCAGCAATTCCGCCTTTAAGCATCATGCCACCCGAAGCTGCAAGCGACACTTCATCTGTTGGAGCAACTATTGCTTTGGAGTAAAATGGTTTTGTCTTATTATAATTTTCGATGAGTAAGTCTACAATCCTTTTATTCCCTTTCTCGGGTAGACGTTCCATAACTACTGCTTCACGTGTATTGCGGCTGAGCGCCAGTTCCACAATATTGATCGTAGCCTCCTGGCTGAAACTCTTGGGAGCTTCAACACCGCCCATTAACTGGCTAAGTGCGCTATTAGCAAGGCTATTGTCAGATGCTGCATTTAACGGAAATACACTGGCCCTTGAAGTGTACACAATCGGCTTGGATCGTGCATATAAAAAAAGAGCAGCACCAACTAACAAGCCTCCAACAATGATTACAAGCTTGAATCGACCTGCTGTTAAAAATATTTTTTTTACTAGTTCCTGTGATGTCAAAGCTGTGATTTTTATTTTACGTATTTAAATATTATACCTGTTAATATTACTGGTACGGCGGACACAAGGATAGATTTAGTGATGTCACTTACTTCCTGCCCCTGAGGTCGTGAAGGTACTGTTACCATTGCTCCTTCTTCAACAGGTGGGTAGAAACGGAAAAACAACAGCGTGCGTGTTCTCCTGCTTTTACCATTGGCATAAGTAACAAAAATTCTTTTTCTCCATGGTCTCACTCCAAATCCTCCTGCCTTATCAATATAATAATTCAGGTTGGTATGTTCCTTATCAAATGCAATTTTTAATGGAGATTGTACCTTCCCCTGTATGCTCACAAAAGGGTTTATTTCAGGAATCACAATCCTATCGCCTGCTTGTAATACAATATCATGTTTTGAATTGCGATATTTTAAAGCTTTATACAGATCAATACTTACTGGCTCGTCCAGGAGTTGCACAGCTTGCACGGCATCCGTCATTTTAGAAGCGTCGGAGGTATCAATAATCACGGGCTTGACAAAACGTTCTCGAAAAAACTCTGTTTTACTTCGATACAAAATGGCTCCTGCAAGATTAGCATTATCTTTAAATCCACCAGCCCTGTCGATATAAGACGAAAGTCTTTCATATTGATTCAATCTTGGGTAAAGTCCAGGGTATTTAATAAGACCCTCCATTGAAATATTTTGCTGCAATTCAAATGTGGGGTTTTTTCTAACGAAGATCTGGTCATACGGCTTTAGCTTTACATGAGCAGCTTCTTCATCCAGTCGCAAGTCAGGGTTTATTGCATAAGATTTCACAAGAGTCCTGGTGGGCTTTAATCCTTGCCTGGCAGAATCAACATCCACAATACTGGAAATTTCCAGCCGGCCAAATTCTGCTGATTGTTTTATTCCCCCTGATAAATATAAAAGGTCTTGCAAAGTCATGCCTCCGTACTTTCTTACTTTACCTTCCTTTCTCACTTCACCATAAATTTCAACAAATTGCTGATCTCCAAATTCGCTGACAGCAAACAATTGGATTATATCATTAGCTTGTAATAATACATTGTTTTTACTGTCAAGATTATTTCGGTTCACGTCTGAAAGATCTACTTCTAACTTATCTGATTGAAGATTTGTAGAATCGCCGGCACCTCTGAAAATGTATGCTCTCTGTAGATAAGTATTTGTAGTTACACCACCTGCCCGATTAATGACATCAAACAGGCGATCAGCTTTTCTTAATTCATAATAATCCGGATACGCTACTTCTCCTCTTATTTCTACTTTATTTCTTATGCCCGGCCTGATGAGATCTACTTTTACAATGTCACCATCCTTTAATAAAAAATCCTGTCCTTGCAATTTTATAATGGCATTGGCATTTACATCCCGCTGCACTTGAATTTCATCTTCACTCCTGATAACTTTCATAGCGCTTCCCAATCCATCCGGAGTAATCCCTCCGGTATATTTTAGCAACGCCTTTACTCCTTCATCTTTTCTTAACTGGTAGTACATCGGCCGCTTAAATTGGCCAGTAGCCAATACCTTCTTTTCCATAATTCCTATAATAACAAAGTCATTATTTTGCAAGTAAATATGTTTACCAAAATCGCCTGTATTTAAATATTCATAAACATCTATTTCGTCAATTACAGCTCCACCTCTTTTAATTTGAATATTCCTAAGGTTGCCAAACTCTGAAATGCCACCTGCATGACCAATAACATTAAATGCATTGCTAAATGCAGATACGGTAACAGGGCCTGGTTCTTCCACTTCTCCTACTACGTTTACATTAATAGTTCTGGGCTGGCCAAGTGAGATAGAAATATTAGTATTGGGCGGTACTACACTCCTAAAGCGGGCATAGATTATAGAACGGGCATTATCAAACGTGAGGCCCTGAACATTTATCTTACCAAGGCCCTGCGGAAAGATTGCTCCATCCCTTGCCACGATATAATTTTCCTGGAACTCCGCCCCACCCCATAAAGCCACAATGATATGATCTCCTACACCGATAGGATAATCAAGAGGTGGCGTGGAAAGTTCTGACAGATCTGTGACAGCGGACCCGGTAAATACATTACTTCCATAAGTATCTTTTGCACTATAGGCTTTTCTCCGCACATTATCTTTTGTCACACTATCTGTAACAACTTTGGAATTCATTAAATCAGCATTGATATCTTTTCCTGCCTGCTGGTTTTTATCTCCAAGTAGTGACCGTAATTGTGGTTGCGTAAGCGTCTTGGGATCTACCTGCATTGGATTTACTTGTGACGGAATTTCAATAGGGGGCTGGCTGTATACTGAGATACTGGTAAATATGATTATAATAAAAACAATATACTTTGCATAGGATAGGAAACTCGCATTGCGCATGTGTTGGTGAATTGATTTACAATGTTTTGAATGGCGCAAATATAATATTTTATTTGTGCGTACCGTTTATGATATTGTTATAGTCGTTCCATATTTCCGCTACTACTTCGGCGGCTGGTTTTATCGAATGTATCAATGCACTTACCTGGCCTATCTCTAATTCTCCTTCATTAAGATCACCTTCAAACATTCCCCTCTTTGCCCGGCCACGTCCCAGCAGCAATTGAAGTTCTTCTTTACTTTCACCTTTGTCTTCTGCGTTTTTTATCAAATCAAAAAATTTATTCTTCAGCAACCGAACAGGAGTAAGTTGTTTCATTGACAACATGGTGTCCCCTTCTTTAGCAGCAACAACGGCTTCCTTAAAACGTATATTATTTGATGATTCGTATGTTGCAACAAAGCGGCTACCAACCTGTACCGCCTCTGCGCCAAGGACCATGGCTGCAGCCATTTGTCTTCCTGTGGCAATACCACCTGCAGCAATTACGGGTATATCCACAGCATCACAAACTGCAGGGATCAATACCATGCTTGCAGTTTCTTCTCGTCCATTATGACCCCCTGCTTCAAATCCTTCTGCTACTACAGCATCGCAACCTGCCAGCTGCGCTTTTAATGCGAACTTGCTACTGCTCACTACATGCACTACAGTAATACCAGCCGCTTTTAAAATGCCAGTGAATGTTGCAGGGTTACCTGCACTGGTAAATACGATGGGCACTTTCTCATCAATAACAATTTGAATATGCTTTTCAATATCAGGATATAAAAGCGGGACATTAACACCGAAAGGTCTTTTAGTTGCTTTTTTACATTGTTGAATATGATGCGTCAAAATATCCGGGTACATGCTACCGCTACCGATCAATCCCAAACCCCCTGCATTGCTAACGGCGCTGGCAAGTTTCCAACCGCTTGTCCAGATCATGCCGGCTTGCACAATAGGCTTTTCAATTTTAAATAAATCAGTGATCCGTATATATGAGAATGACATATCAGGTTGCTAAATTTAAAATAAAATAAATGTAGAATGGCGCAGATTTATACACTTATGCACATTAGTTGTTTACGCCTCCACCAAGGTCAATGGCTGTATTATCACCAATGTTTAAGTTTCGACTAACACCCCTCACTTCAGCATCGCTGCCGATGAGTGAATTGTTAAGCACTATTTCTATTAAATGAGAATAGGCACCAATAATAGAATCTTTAAGAATGGAATGACTTATAGTTGAATTTTCGCCAATAGCTACATTGGGCCCAATAACGGAATTTTGAATTTTGCATCCTTCCCCGATACTTACGGGAGGGATAATAATAGTATTTTGATAGGGCGTGTGTTGTGCTGTATTACCACCAAATTTCTTTAAAAGAATTGCATTTGATTCTAACAAAGACTCTTTCCTGCCACAGTCAAACCAATTAGTAACTTTAAATGACTGGAACTTTGCGCCTTTCTGTATCATACATTCCAGGGCTTCTGTGAGGCTGAATGATTCATAACTACCTTGCTTACTTTCATACAATTTATCAAGGCATGCAAACAGCAATTCAGTTTCTTTTATTTTATAAACGCCCACCAGCGCCATATTGCTTTTAGGGATCGATGGTTTTTCTACTACCCTGCTAATGGAGCCGTCCATTTCTATTTCTGCCACTCCAAAATTGCGGGGATCGTCTACTTTTTTTACTCCAAGCATAGACAAGGGTGCTTTCATAATTTCAGTTACATCATATTCAGCAATGGTATCTCCAAGTACGATCAGCAGCTCATCATTGCCTGCCATTTCCTTGGCAAGTTCAATGGCATGCCCTACTCCATACCTTTCATTTTGTGTAATAAAACTACAGTTAAGCTGGGGGTATTGCTCGTGAATATAATCCTGGATCTTATCGCCCAGGTAACCAATAATGAAAATAAAATCCTGGATACCTGCGTCCTTTAGCTGATCTACAATAATGCTTAGGATGGTTTTACCTGCTAAAGGGATAAGCGCCTTGGGTTGTGTGTAAGTATGCGGGCGAAGTTTTGTGCCTGCACCTGCAACGGGAATGATAACCTTCATTGTGAAACTTTGCTGATCTCCGCAGAGAAATTTCGTTTACAATATTATTTACTCATGCTTTTTTCGGGCAATGAAAGTAGCACTTTTTACATAAAGGACAGGTTAAATAAAGCAGTTTCATTAAAGCATGGCCTTCTTATATTTGCTAATCAAAAAAAGAATTGCATGCAAAGAGACGAAGTAATATTTACCCTTATAGATAAAGAGCTGGAAAGACAACGAAACGGGATAGAACTTATAGCCAGTGAAAACTTTACCAGCCTGCAAGTGATGGAAGCAATGGGCACTTCCCTTACAAATAAATATGCAGAAGGTTATCCTGGTAAAAGATATTATGGAGGCTGCGAAATTGTGGACCAGGTGGAGCAACTTGCCATAGACAGAATCAAACAGGTTTTTAATTGTGAATATGCAAATGTGCAACCACATAGCGGCGCCCAGGCAAATGCTGCTTTGATGCTTGCCATACTTCAACCAGGTGATGCCATTCTCGGACTTGACCTTAGCATGGGTGGCCATCTTACGCATGGTTCTCCTGTAAACTTTTCGGGTAAACTATATAAGGCATTTTTTTATGGCGTAAAAAAAGAAACCGGCCTTATTGATTATGAAATGCTTGAAGAAAAAGCAAGAACTGAAAAACCAAAATTGATTATTTGCGGAGCTTCAGCTTACAGCCGTGATATTGATTATGCCAGGATAAGAAAAGTGGCTGATGAAATAAAAGCACTCGTAATGTGCGATATGGCACACCCGGCCGGCCTGATTGCAAAGGGATTACTCAGTTCTCCTTTTGAGCATTGCCAATTTGTAACCAGCACAACGCATAAAACATTACGTGGGCCAAGAGGGGGAATAATCCTGATGAAAAAAGATTTCGAAAATCCTTTTGGGCTTAAAGACATGAAGGGAAACGTTCGGATGATGAGTAATCTTATAGATATGGGCGTTTTCCCGGGAACACAGGGTGGCCCGCTCGAACATATTATTGCTGCAAAGGCGGTAGCTTTTGGTGAATTGCTTACTGATGAATTTACAGAATACATTAAACAGGTTAAATTAAATGCACAGGCTATGGCCAGTGCATTTACGGCAAGGGATTATCAAATAATAAGTGGTGGAACCGATAATCACTTAATGCTTATTGACCTTAGAAATAAAAATATTACTGGAAAAAAAGCGCAGGAAACACTTGACAAGGCACATATCACATTAAACAAGAATGCTGTGCCCTATGATGATAAAAGTCCCTTTGTAACAAGTGGTATACGGGTAGGTGTGCCTGCTGTTACCACCCGGGGTATGAAGGAAGCTGATATGGAAACGATCGTTTCCCTTATAGATAAAATTTTAGTGGATATAGATAATGAGCAATTGATTGAAGAAGTTAAGATGGATGTAAAAAAATTAATGCAACAATTTCCGCTTTATCCTGAACTTGGTTAAAATAAAACTTTCATTATGTTACAACGTATACAATCATTTTGGCTATTACTTGCCGCAGCCTGTGCTTTTTTAAGTCTTAAACTTCCTTATTATAGTGGAACTACCAAAGAAGGAATTCCTTCGCACGAATTAATGGGCACTGAAAATTTTGGTCTCATGCTTTTAACAATCGCTATTGGCGTATTGGCCCTGATAACCATTTTCATGTATAGCAACCGCAAACTCCAACTCAGGTTATGTTTTCTCGGCATCCTTCTGGAAGCCATACTTATTTTTTTATACTTCCGGCAAATACAGACATACCTACAGGGAACTTATGCACTTACTGCTTTACTCCAGGGCCTTGTAGTTTTATTTTATTTTCTCGCTGCGAAAGGAATTAATAATGATGAAAAAATTAT
>JBDSEE010000157.1:0-4089 GCA_039920245.1 Ferruginibacter sp. | reverse complement strand
GCCAAATTCTGAATAGTTTTCCCGTGTACGGATAAAACTGTCTTCAGATTTTATGCGCTTACCATCAAGGGTGGTTTTTTCTTTTACGAGGTAACCGTCCTGGGTCTTCAGGAATGTAAGGTCACTGATTGTTCCGGCTATTTTTAATATGCCTTTTTGTCTTGCCATTTTTTGTTTTTTTTATTGATGAAAAATTAAAGTGCTGGATTTCATAGGATTGTGTTTTTCATACTTTCTCCATACTCTCACCATGCTCTTACCATACTCTTACCATACTGTTACCATAGGGTGTGATTTGCATGACAGTTTTGCTGGTATTCGAACTTTACTAGGAAAACTTTACACAGTTTGTGTTTCTGTCTTCGTAGTATTATTTTGGAAGCGAAAATGTTTTTTTGTTCTTTTTCTTTTTTGCTCGCCCAAAAAAGAAAAGAAAAAGGGCGCCCCTAATCGATTACACCCCGATTAGGGGATTGTTCCCCCGCTAAGGCGGGGGCAGGCTCTGATTAAGCAGTAGTGCTACTGTAGCTTCAACATTTATAATTCGAAGCTTTTATTACTTCTTTGTATTTTTTTCGTTTTGTCAATTGGCAAAAAAAGAAACAAAAAAGACACCCTAATCCCCGCCTGCATCGGGCAGGGATATACAGCAGGTCTCCTACGTCGATTTATCTCATTTCTTTTATTTTATTGTTGGTTTCTATTGAACCTCCTTCGTCGGTTTAGGGATAGTGCTTCCCGACCTACCGGCCGGGAGTAAACACTGTAGCTTCAGCATTAGTTCCCTGATAGTAAGTTAAAGAATTTCAATACAGTTATACTTTTCGTAGGGTTAAACCTATTTATCAACAGTATATCATCTTTTTAAAAGACTTTGTGTGCTGGTTCCGCCTGCCGTCTTAACAGAAATAAAATAATGGCCCGCAGCAAAACGTCTCATGTCTGCAGGAATTATTGCCGGGTGAACAGGATAGTTGGTTTGGTTCAATATTTTTCCCGTTGCATCTGTAATGATAACCGTTAGCGGAATGCCTGAATACATCAATGGTAAGGATATATTTATGCTGCCACTTGCAGGATTCGGGTAAAGACTTATTGCGGGAGCTATGTCTTCAAATATCACTAGCCTTTGCTCAGACACTACAAACCTGCCGTCTGTGTCAGTTTGTTTTAAACGATAATAGTTAATACCTGTCGATGGATTGATATCAGTGAATTGGTAAGCGGTGCTTGCATTGGTATTGCCTGCAGCTGCCACCCGCCCCACGCTGGTGAAGTGTATACCATCTTTACTCCTTTCTACTTCAAAATATGCTGAGTTAAGTTCCGATGCAGTCTTCCACTGCACCAGCACTGTTTTACTGCCTTGTTTACTTGCAGTAAATTCTGTTAACCGTACCGGCACAACGGACCCATTGGTAACAAAATAAGGTAAAGCCTCTGACATATTATAGTAAGCCACTGCTGCACCTATGCCCATAGGAATAAGAGAACTATACTGGCCGGTATTTCTCAATGCATCCAGGACTATAGGGCTGTTCGTCCAGGTAATACCTGAAGCATCGGCAGCGCTGATATATTTAAGATCGCTATTCGTCTGGTCGAAATAAGAAATTGCAGGCCCGCCATTTATTACGGCAAGCGAAGGAAATATACCCTGGTCACCGGTTGCATCCACTGTGATCGCAGCATTCCATGCCGTACCCGAAGCATCGGAAGCACGGACAAATTTAAGATCCAATGTGCCCGAGTTATAATAAGCGATAGCGGGAGCCCCGTTGACAACATTCATAGAAGCAAATAATCCTACACCAGCAGCGGCATCTGCGGTTACAGGTGTACCCCATGCCGTTCCGGAAGCATCAGTAGCCCTTACATATTTCAGGTTATTAGATGTAGCATCATAATAGGCAATTGCAGGATTGCCATTTACCACTTGCATGCTCGCATAACTTCCCACCGAACCTGTTGCAAGGACTGTGACTGGTGCCGCCCAGCTGGTGCCGGTTGCATCCAATGCCCTCACAAATTTAAGATCAGCATTTGTTGCATCATAAAAGGCAATGGCAGGATTACCATTCACTACCTGCATGCTGCTGTACTGCCCCACATCATTGGCAGCACTTACGGTTAGTGGTGCGCTCCAGGTTGTTCCCGTAGCATCCAATGCCCTCACATATTTAAGGTCGCCGTTCGTGGCTTCATAGTAAGAAATTGCCGGGTTGCCGCTGACTATTTTTAAAGAACTATACTTGCCTGCGTCACCGGTAGCATCTAAAGTTATGGATGTATTCCAGCTGCTGCCGCCATCATTAGCAGCCCGCACAAATTTAAGGTCCAGGTTAAAGGCATCATAATAAGCAAATGCCGGGTTGCCGTTTACAACCTGTAAAGAATTGAACTGACCTACAGTACCCAGGACGTCAAGGGAAACTGCCGTGTTCCATGTGTTGCCTGAAGCGTCATTGGCACGAATATATTTTATATCAAGTGTAGTATAATCAGAATAATAACTGATGGCAGGATTGCCATTCACTATCTGCAAAGAGCTATAGGCCCCGGCAAAAAAACCCGGATCTAACACGGCAGGTGTGCCCCAGGCATTACCATCTGCATCAGTTGACCGGATATATTTCAGTCCGCTAAAACCATTCAGGTATGTAATGGCAGGATTACCATTTACCAGCTGCAGGCAACCATAGCCACCCACTGAATTTGGCCCTGAATCCACGGTACCAGGCAGCCCCCAGCTGGCGCCATTTGCATCTGTTGCGTGTATATATTTTAATGCATTGCTGGTTTGATCAAAATAAGATATTGCGGGCTTTCCATTAACCACCTGTAAAGAAGTATAAAGGCCTGTGTTACCGGAAGCATCGAGCGTAATTGCCGCATTCCAGGTATTACCGGTAATATCAGCGGCTCTTACATAACGCAACACATTGGTAAAACCATCACGGTACGAGATAGCGGGATTACCATTTACGATCTGCATTGAATTAAAGTATCCACCCCAGCCAGCGGCATCTGCAATTACCGGGCTGCCCCAACTATTACCATCAGCATCATTGGCACGAACAAAAGCAAGATCCACTAATATCCCTGAAGTATAGGCGATAGCAGGGTTGCCATTTACTACCAGTAAGGTAGTGGTGCCTGTGCCTCCACCCGGAGCTACGGTAATGGGAGCCGGCCAGCTATTGCCGGAAGCATCAATTGCGTGTATATATTTTATTGTTCCGTTTGTCCTGTCATTATAAGCAATGGCAGGTCGCCCGTTCACTACCTGCAATGAAATATAAAACCCGGTATTACCTGTATAGTCAAGAACTACCGGTGTTCCCCAGTTAGTACCTACAGCATCCAGTGCTCTTACATAAAGCAGGTCACCACGGGTATTGTCGAGATAGGCCATAGCAGGATTGCCATTTACCGTAAGCAACTGTGAATAGCTGCCTACATCTCCGCCTGCGCCTGGTACGGAACTAACAGTTCTTACAGGTGTTAGCCAGGTTTGTGCTGATACAGAGTTAATGCTTAAAGCAAGCATTATCATGGCTTGTAATACCGTATGGTGTATATGTCTTTTCATATTTGAATTTCTGAAATTATAAAAGATTGTTGGTGATCAAAAGTAATGTATTGAAAAGTAGTATACATACCCGTTAGTGGGTATAGATGGGATAAAAGCATTTGGAAATTAATTAAAGTGTACAGAAAAATAAATAGTTATTACGTCTTTGTATTTTTTTCCTTTTCGTGCCCCCCTGGCGCAGATATGCTGCTAAACTTTGTGCCTGGGGTATCTATGCCTGTAATTGTATCTATGTCCATAACTACAAGCCATCAAAAAAGAGCGACTCAGGCTTCATTAACCATTCCCTATTCACAATTAACCCACTGACGCATGTCTCCCCCGCTCAATAGGGTTGGAAAAATTCCCTCCCTTTGAAAAATCTTAGGCAGAAAAGCTAGTTTTGTACACATCTTGTCACATGAAAAGTAAAACAATGAAACAAGCCTTCTGCATAATCCTGGTTCTTTTGTATTCCGGTAAAGGCTTTAACCAGGTGACAGAAAATATTATGG
>JBDSEE010000156.1:0-11241 GCA_039920245.1 Ferruginibacter sp. | reverse complement strand
ATGGGAAACTTCTACTAACCTGGATTTAGGACTTGAATTTGGTATTTTGAAAAACAGGATAAGTGGTGAAGTGGGTGTTTACAGGAAAACATCAAAAGATATTTTGTTAGATGTGCCACAATCTGTTTACAATGGTGCCGGAGACAGGCAATGGCAAAACCAGGGTAGCATTCTTAACGAAGGGATTGAACTTACTTTAAATACTATAAACATAAAAAAAGGTGACTTTACCTGGACAACCAATTTTAATATTGCCCACAATTATAACGAGATCCTGGATGTAGGTAATTTGCTTCCGGATGCAATTGGTGGTGGTACAAATGAAACGAGGATTATTCCAGGTTATTCAGTTGGTACCATTTATACTGTGCGCTTTTATGGAGTAGATCCTGCAGATGGGTCAGCTATTTATTTAGATAAAGATGGTAAGCAGACTAAGATTTTAAATGTGGATAGCAGAACTGGTGATAAAGTTCCGGTGGCAAACGTTACCCCCGATTTCATTGGAGGCTTAACTAATAATTTTAAGTACAAAAATTTTGAGTTAAATACCTTATTCACTTTTGTTAGCGGAGGACATATCTGGGATAATAGTGGTAAAAGGAATATGAATTTTATTACTGACTGGCAGATATACCAGTTTATGCAGGGCAATTACTGGCGCAAACCGGGAGACATAGCAAAGTATCCAAGGCTCACTCTAAACAACCAGGGCGGTGTAACAAATGCGTGGGACAATAATACAACATTGCAGGTCTATGATGCCAGTTATATGCGTTTAAAAGAATTGACCTTTGCATATTACCTACCGGCTAAATTTATGACCAGGTATAAAATGAGTGCAGCTAAGATTTACTTTACCGGGTACAATTTATTATTGTTCACCAAGTATCCGGTAGGCGATCCTGAAGGAGGAAGAGACGGTGAAGATAATGCTGCACGCAATCAGTCACCAAATGCCAATTTCTTAAATCCGCCACAGGCAAGGACTTACAATTTTGGTATTAACGTTACTTTCTAAAATTTTAAATTACTATAAAATGAAATTTAGTAAACTTATTTTATTGTTCTCAGCAGGAGCTGCTAGTCTTTCGGCTTGCAAGAAGATCGAGATTACACCAGATGGTTCAGTAGAAACTATACAGGCTATAAAAAAAGAATCTGATGTAAAGGATGTACTTAATGCAGCGTACTCACCATTGGCAGGAAGTAACTTTTATGGCGGCCGGCTACAAAAACTAAGTGAATACCTTGCCGATCAGGCAAATGGAACATCTGTAACCAGCTATGATGGTGATATTGTAAATTATAAAAGCAGCCCCAATGGAGGCACTTCTGATTTTTACAAAGAGCCTTATTATGTTATTCAACGGTCTAATAAAGTTATAGAAAGCATTGGCCTCGTTACTTCGTCTCCAGCGACTAAAGATAATTATGTAGGCCAGGCAAAATTCCTGAGGGCCATCAGTCATTTTGAACTCGTGCGATTGTTTGCACAACCCTATGGATATACAACTGGAAATACTCAGCCTGGTATCGTTATAAGAAAAACAAGTGAGCAAGAGTTAGGAAGGGCGAGGAATACAGTAGAAGAAGTATATACGTCAGTATTAGAAGATCTGAGAGATGCACAGAATTTGCTGCCGGCAACAAATGATATTTATCCTACCAAATGGGCAGCAAAAGGCTATCTGGCCCGTGTGTTTTTCCAGATGAATAAATTTGACAGTGCTTATAAATATGCTAACGAAGTCATCATAAGTGGCCCGGCAGTATTTGACAATAGCAGTACTTTTTATTTAACCAGGTTTAACAGCCCCGTTACACCTGAAGCAGTTTTTTATCTTGTAAATGATCCTAATAATGCACGCTTTGGAGCATTAAGAAATGATGGTGCAGCACATTTAAGTTTAGCATTGCCAATCACAACTTCTACATACAATGCAGGCATTGCAAACAGTAATGATTTGCGCAAAAACTGGTATACAGTTACTGCAGGAATTTATGGAATAAATAAATACAAGGCAAATCCATTGGTATTGCCGGTATTACACATCACAGAACTTAAATTAACCAGGGCAGAAAGTGCAGCAGAATTAAATGCAAACCTGACTACTGCAGTAGCAGATATTAATGACATAACTAATAGGGCATATGCCGGCACGCTTGCTCCTTTATTAACTACAGCCTCTGCAGCTACAATAAAGAGCAGGGTTCGGGAAGAAAGAAAATTAGAAATGATTTATGAAACTGGCGACAGGCTTCAGCAAATAAAGAGGATCGGTGCCAAAGGCGAACCAAGTGTAAGCCATGGTGGAGCGATATGGAGTTGTAATGGGATGGTATTGCAGTTTCCTGCAAGTGAATTTAATGTGAATGCTAATTTTATTCCTAACATTACAGGGGGATGCCTATAAAAAAATTAAAAAATTACCAAATGAAAAAAATAACTACCATACTGGCAATTTCAACGATATTAGTTTTTGCCGCCTGCAAGCCGGAATCAATTAAAAATTACCAGGCCTATTCCGGTTACAGCCTCGATGCATTCCAGGGACAATGGAAACTTACAAAGGCTACACAAACAGATGAAGATTCAAAAAGTAAATTATTTCCTTACAAAACGCTTGACCTTACTACTTTTTTGAATTTAACTGACATTGCTTTAAATCTTAATCTTGCGTCCGCAGTACCGGCAACTTTTACTACAGCTTATGGTAATGCACCTAAAATATTTAAGCTAACGACCGGTAACTGGAAATTGGATGATAACAATAAGCCAGGAAAATTATGGCTGATAAATGGAACCGATACGACAAAGTTTACGATCGGATCATACAACCAATTAGTTAATAAAAAACTGGTATTAAAGCAGGTTAAATACCTGGGCACAACGGCGGTTATTACCTACGAATATGAATTTTCTAAAAACTAATTATCAAAAATTCAGATAAAATGAAAAAAATAATCTTTTCAATATTTTGTTTCTTTAGCCTGGCACTTACCGGCAGGGCACAAACTTCAGGAGCAGTCGTTACTACCATTCCTTCCAGCTTCACCGCTGAAGATGTAGTTAAGATCATCGTAGATGTTTCTGCAGTAGGAAACCTGGCAGGAAAGGAACCTTTGTATTTTTGGACTTTTACCCCTAACAATCCGGCTCCGGGAAATGGTGACTGGGCCAACTCTAACGAGGCACGAAGAATGACTAAGGAAGCTACCAATAAGTGGAGTATCACATTTAAGCCAAAAGACTTCTATGGTGTATCACCTGCTGAAATAACTAAAATTCAATTTTTAGTAAAAGCAAAAGATGGAACGGGTGACTTCAAGACAGATGATATAACAATTAATGTAGATCCTTTAATTTATGTTCCTGTTGTGTTTAGAACCTTTCCCAAATTTGTTGGTGTAAATGAAATCATTACGGCTTACTTAGATCAAAATTATGCGACCGATGTTGTTACCGAACGTATGCAACCTGCAACCGTTGAAATTTCTCTTTTTAATGGAAACACACAGTTAGGCACAGCCCAAACGGTTAATTTAAAGAGTGAAGGAAACAAAGTTTGGTCTTACACATTTTTCCCCCCGGCATTATTTAACCTTGTACCAAATGCTGTAGCAGACCGGCTGAAATTTAAATTTAAAGGAACGGGCAGAGACGCAGGAGGTAATACTATCCCCGCCGAAAGCCCTTTATTTGAAAAAGCATTAGATGATTTAATATCGAAATAAGCATCATAAAAAAAAGGAAAATGAAAAAATTATCCCTCATAATCGCAATTGCAATTGCATTGTTTACGGGCTGTAAAAAGCAGGACTTTAATACAAATGTAACTGGTGAATCTAACGGAGCTTTTAAATTGATAAGTCCTACAGCAGGAACAAGTCTTCAATTAAATTCTGCTACACCCGCTGTGAATATTGATATCACCTGGGCTGCATCTTCCCCTGGAGTAAAAACCCCTCCTACATACACGTGGGTAGCAACTCTTAAAACAGGAAATATTGATTCACCCCTTATTTCAATTCCATCCAATAACCAGGGAAAAGATACTAAGTTGACACTAAGTTACCAACAGTTAGACCAGGCACTTGCTGCCAAAGGAATAGCTCCAGGTGCAGTAGCAGACTTGATCTGGACAGTAGTTGCAGACAATGGATCAACAAAACTTAAAAGTTCTGATCTGTTCGGGTTAAAGATCACACGTTTTGGTGATGGCACTACTCCGTTTAATATTTACGGTCCGTTATCATCTTCTACAATTGTAGAATTGGATCCTGGCTCCACCTCAAATTTGATCGTATTTAAATGGCAAAAATCTTTCCCTACTCTAGCGGCAAATACGGTAAAATACAGGTTACAGATCGTACAAGAGTCTGCTGACTTCAGTGCTCCTTTTATATTGGACATCCCAAGTGATAATAATGGACTGGATACGACACGAACATTTACACACAAAGCTTTTTCTGATTCTTTATCAGCACATGGCTTAAACGATCTTAGCCAGGTTTCAAAATTAAGTTGGAGGGTAGTAGCTACTTCAGGAAATTTTTCATTGGCATCAAACTTTAAAAATGTACTTTATTTGATCCGGGAAATAAAAATGTACATGGTAGGAAGCTTCCAGGGATGGACTCCTGCTAATGGTATTAGAATGATACCAGATAACCGGGCCGGTTTATTGAACAATATGTTTTATTCCTACATATTTTTCCCTGCTAATACAGACTTTAAATTCTTACAAGGCCTGGATTGGAGTGCAACAGCTTATGGCGATGGCGGTGGAGACAATGTAAGTACAAGTGGATCTGCAGGAAACATACATGTATCAGCTGCGGGATATTACAGGGTAACGGTTAACAAAGGCACATTAAAATATAATATTATGGCAGGCCGGATGGGATTTGTTGGTGGTGCAACCGGTGCTGGTTGGAATCCTCCAGGTGTGTTTCCAAATTATGCTTTAGGAAACGCTGGCACAAACCTTTTTGTTGGCCTTACCAATTTTACTTCCGGCGGCTGGAAATTAATAGATAATAACCAATGGAATAATGGAAGCCAGGCTGTAGATGAAACCAGGAGTTATGGAACTTCAGGTGGCGATGGCAGTACATTGGAGGTGAATGGAGCTAATTTTAATGATTATTCTCCTGCGGGAAGATACCGTGTTATATGGGATGGACGTGACGTAAAAAACGTAAAGTATTGGACCAGCCCTGCAACAGAGATGAGAATTGTAGGCGATGGTATGAACCAGGCCGGTGTGAATGATTGGGATCCACCAACATCTCCGCAAATGACTTATGCAGGAAATGGTATCTGGACACTCACAATAGCTTTGAAGGCAAACAAGGATATTAAATTTCTGGCAGGTAATAACTGGGGCGCTTTTGATTACGAGGATAATAGTGGGGGAAGCCAGGCAACCGGCACTAACAGGCCAATTAAATGGGAGGGCGGGAATAATTTTAAAACGCCAACTACCGCAGGTACATACACAATTACGTTGAATGAGAACCTGCAAACCATGATGATTAATTAAAAAAATAATTTACTGGTAAAAAGGGGTTGACATTTTTGTCAGCCCTTTTTTTAAAACCAATTGAGTGAATGAAAACTTTTAAAATGAATGTCAAAATAATACTAAGCAATGTTGTCCTGGCTATTTTTTCGTTAGCTGTTGCACCGGCCGCTTTTGCACAATCGCCTGTAAAAAATATTGGCAATGTAAAAAAAGTAAATACCTCGGGACAAATTATTAGCATTACCACAGATAATGCAAATGTTGTTATCACAGTTTATAATGCTTCTGTTTTGCAAATAAGAATTAGCGATAAGCCTTTTAAAAATATTGTTTCTTATGCAGTAGTTTCCGAGCCGGAAAAAACAAACCTGAATGTTGACAATGGAGCAAATGTAGTTACAGTAAGCACGGATTCTGTAAAACTTATTATTAGTAAAATGCCTTTTTCTCTAAGCTTTTATAATAAACAAAACCAGGTTATAAATGAAGATGAATCAGGACTTGGTACTTCGTGGGTGGGAACAGAAGTAACTGCTTACCGACACATGCAGGATGGTGAGCGGTTTATAGGACTTGGCGAAAAAACCGGTGACCTTGACCGTCGTGGAAATGGATATACAAACTGGAACACCGATGCTTTTGGTTACGCAGCCGGCCAGGATCCTATTTATTCCAGCGTTCCTTTTTACATGGGCATTCACCATAACTTGAACTACGGCATTTTCCTGGACAATACTTTCCAGACAGATTTTAATTTTGGCGCCAGCAATAATCGTTTTTCCTCATTTGCTGCAAGAGACGGTGAATTGAATTACTATTTCATTTATAATAGTTCTGTTGCAGGCATCATTAAATCATACACATGGCTCACAGGCCGCATGAAACTACCGCCTATGTGGAGCCTGGGCTATCAACAAAACCGCTACAGTTATTATCCTGATACAGAAGTGTTACGTATCGCACAAACCTTAAGGGAGAAAAAAATCCCTGCCGACGGTATTACACTTGATATTCATTACATGGACAGGTACCAGTTATTTACCTGGAACAAAGAGCGCTTTCCCGACCCAGTAAAAATGACCAACACGCTAAAAAATATGGGCTTCAGAACTACGGTGATTGTTGACCCTGGTATAAAAGTAGAACCCGGTGCAGCGGCTTTTGAAAGAGGCTTGCAACAGGATGCTTATATAAAATATCCTGATGGAAAATATTATACCGGTATGGTATGGCCTGGCTGGTGCTACTTTACCGATTTTACTTCAGAGAAAGGAAGGAATTTCTGGAGTAAAGAAATAAAATTTTTTAATGATAATGGCGTGAGTGGTATTTGGAACGATATGAATGAACCAGCCACCTGGGGGCAAAAGATTCCGAACAATGTGATCTTCGATTTTGAAGGTAGGAAAGGAACCATAATGGAGGCACATAATGTTTATGGCTCACTAATGGCACGTACAAGTTATGAAGGTGCCAAAGCAGCTAACGGCAACGAGCGGCCGTTTGTTCTTACCCGTGCCGGCTATGCAGGCATGCAACGCTACACAGCTATATGGACTGGCGATAACCGCTCGGAAGATAATCACATGATTGCAGGCGTAAGGTTGTTAAACAGCCTTGGGCTTAGCGGAGTTCCTTTTACCGGAATGGATATTGGCGGCTTCACGGGTAATCCATCTACTGGCTTATATGCAAGGTGGATTCAACTCGGCGCATTTTTTCCTTACTTCAGGAACCATACTGCCATTAATACAAAATCATCTGAACCATGGGCCTTTGGTGAAGAAGTCACAGAGATAGCCAGGAATTATATAAGCCTTCGATACAAACTCATGCCTTATTTATACAGCAGTTTTTATGAGTCTACGCAAAATGGGTTACCGGTTGTGCGCTCTCTCGCTATTGATAATACCTTTGATAAAAACATTTATAATTACCAGTTTCAAAACCAGTTTTTATTTGGGCCATCAATCATGGTTGTTCCTGTAGAAAGTGGTAAAGACTTTACGAAAGTATATTTCCCCATCGGCAACTGGTACAATTTATATTCAGATGAAAAAGTATCTGGTGGCCAGGAAAAAATTCTTTCATTGAGCATGCAGCAATTACCTGCCTATGTAAAAGAAAGCAGCATCATACCAATGCAAAGCCTGGTGCAATCAACATCCGAGAAACCTTCGGATACATTGCTGTTGCATATTTACAAGGGCAGTGTATCAAACAGCTATACGTTTTATGAGGATGATGGCAAAAGTTTTGACTATGAAAAAGGTGCTTATTTTAAAAGAACAATTAGTTACGACCCGGCAAATAAACTTATCAGTTTTTCTGCAGCTGATGGAAGTATGACTTCAAAATTTAATTATATCGCCCTCGTCCTTCATGGCTTTGATAAAGGGATGCCGTTAAAGCTTGATGATGTTAGCATCACCGCAAAAGAGGGAAGGTCATCCATGCTTAATCCTGTTTCAAAATTTGATCCGTTAGGTACTGAAGGAAATGCAGAAGGTACTCCAATACAGCAGGTCATAATAAAAAATAGCAGCAAAGCTATGCGTGTCGGAATGTGATAAAAAAAATTGGGAGATAAAAAATATGCGCTCCAAACAGGGCGCATTTTTTATTACTTTACCGTACGACTTCCGTAAGCACTGTTCCAATACAGCCCCCAGGTTGCTGAATATTTAATAAAGCAGAAAGGGTGGGAGCAATATCAGTCATATAAACTTCCCGGTAAGTTTTGCCAGGATTGATATTCCATCCAAAAAATATTAAAGGAATATGTGTATCATACGGGTACCAGGTACCATGTTCAGTTCCCGCCCAATCCACATCATGATACTGTGGTTTTAAAATGAATTGCACTTCACCACTCCTGTTTCGGAAATATCCTTTTGCAAACATTTCTTTTATTCTTGCTGGCATAATAACTTTATCGAACTCAGAATAATCAAATGCCTGTTGTACTTCAGGTTTTGACAAAAGGAATTGCACAAGAGTAGTTTTAATAGCTGCCCTGTTTAATTTTAATGAATCTATCAATGCATTGTTCAGGTAAACCTGGTATTCATAAATTTTCTTTACAAGACTATCCCGTCCAAACTGTTTCTTTAGCATCTGGTTCATGTCCGGTATCATCGATTTCGCATTCAGGTTTCCGCCTGGTAATTTATTTTCCTGCATAAAGGCCGGGTTATTTGGGGCGCCATGATCAGCTGTTAAGAACAATAAATAATTTCCTTTGCCTACCTGGGCGTCAAGAGTATTTAAAAATTTCTCAATGTCCTTATCCAGGCGTAGGTAAGTATCTTCTATCTCCATTGAATTTGGGCCATAGCGATGTCCTATATAATCTGTTGACGATAAGCTGATACACAACATATCGGTATCAGCAGTTTTGCCCAGGCTTTCAGATTTTATCAATGACGTTGCAAAATCTAGTGTAAGCGTATTGCCAAAGGGATTTATTCTAAAAGTATAATAGCTTTTCCCAATCAGACTTTTATAGGTATGGGGAAATGTACGGGTTGTTTCATGTGGCAATGTTTTTTCATACATTTTATTATCCGCCGTACTTTGAATATAGGTGGATGCGGGGTATAATAAATTCCAATCATTTTGCATGTACTTATCTGTCAACCGGTTGTTATTAAAATCAGAAACCCATTTTGGCAAAGCCTGCATATAATATGTGCTTGTAATCCAATTTCCACTTGCATCTTCAAACCAATATGCTGCATTCCCGCTATGGCCCGCCGGGAATATTCCACCACGATCTTTTAATGCAATGCCAAAGGTCCTGCTGCGAAAATTAGTGGCAAGCCGAAGTTCATCTGCAACGGTTGTTACCTGCATATTCTTCGGGCTCATCTTCCCTTCTAAAGAGATGCTACCTACAGATTTTACGGAATCATCCTGGGCGCAATACATGATCTTTCCAGTATTATTTTCTACCCAGTCATTGCCAACCATACCATGTACGGCAGGAACAGAGCCAGTGTAAATACAGGTATGTCCTGCTGCCGTAACTGCAGGGACATAAGGAATAAATGTATTTTGAAAATTATATCCCTGGTGCATTAATCGCTTAAAACCGCCTTTACTATACCTATTGTAATACCTGTATAAATAGTCCCAGCGCATCTGGTCCACAACAAGGCCTATAACCAGTTTGGGGCGGTTGATTTCATTAACTTGATCAAAGGAAACTGTTTTGGATTGTGCCTGGATATTGCAATTATTTATTAATGTAAGAAAGGCTATGAACAAAATTTTTGAGAACATTCAGAGATGATTTTGGCAAAGATAAGTACAGCTAATTAATGCTGATAAAGGTCATATTAAGTCACGGTTATAGTTTGCCGCCAAACCTTTATTTTTGCGCAAATAGTTATGATTGTTTTTAATTTACTTATTACTTTATATACTTATTCATGGATGTATTTGAAAAATTAGTGAAAGATGGTGGCCCGATTGGTCAGCATATGGATAGAGCGCATGGATATTTTGCGTTCCCAAAACTGGAAGGTGAGTTAGGTCCCCGTATGCAGTTCAGAGGTAAAGAAATGATTGTATGGAGCCTTAATAATTACCTGGGATTGGTTAATCATCCTGAAGTGAGAAAGGTAGATACAGAAGCAGCTGCGAAATATGGTATGGGAAACCCCATGGGCGCCCGTATGATGAGTGGAAATACTGCCATGCATGAGGAATTGGAAAAAGTGATCAACAAATTTGTGAACAGGGAAGATACAATGCTTTTAAACTTTGGATACCAGGGTATCATGAGTTGTATAGATGCCATAGTAAACCGCAGGGATGTAATAGTATATGATGCGGAAGCACATGCATGTATTGTTGACGGTGTTCGTTTGCATATGGGGCATCGCTATGCATTTAAACATAATAATATTGAAGATTGTGAAAAACAATTGCAGCGTGCAACCGAAATGGCGGCGAAGAATGGTGGAGGCATCCTGGTGATCACTGAAGGTGTTTTTGGAATGGACGGTGAACAGGGAATATTACAAGAGATTGTTGCATTGAAAGAAAAATACGAGTTCCGTATTTTAATAGATGATGCACATGGTTTTGGATATATGGGACCAACAGGTGCGGGAGCTGATGAAGCACAGGGCTGCCAGGATGGTATTGATATATACTTTAGCACATTCGTGAAAAGTATGGGAAGCATTGGTGCATTCATTAGTGGCCCAAAAGATGTATTGAAATACCTGAGGTACAATACCCGCTCACAAATATTTGCAAAGAGCCTACCGTTAATGATCGTAGAAGGAATGCTTAAAAGAATGGAAATGGTTGCAAGTATGCCGGAGCTTCGGGAAAATCTGTGGAAGAATGTAAAGCGACTCCAGGAAGGTTTAAAAGAAAGAGGTTTTGACATTGGTAATACAAACAGCCCGGTAACACCTGTTTTTATGAAAGGTGATATACCAGAAGCTACCCAGATGGTGATGGACCTAAGGGAGAACTATCATATTTTCTGCAGCATAGTTGTGTACCCTGTAATTCCAAAAGGAGATATAATTTACCGCATAATACCTACATCAGTGCATACGAATGAAGACATCGATCTCACATTAAAAGCTTTTGAAGAAACCAAGAAAAAACTAGATGCTGGTTTATATAAAGTGGCTGATATTCCGAATATGGCTGAAGTGATATAATAACATGAATGAAATTGTCTTAA
>JBDSEE010000155.1:0-4538 GCA_039920245.1 Ferruginibacter sp. | reverse complement strand
TCTTATTGGCAAAAATATACTTTTGAGACAGCCTCGTATTAAATATTATTCCATTACAAATATTTAAAAGCCTCTGCCGCCCGGCCTTGCCTCTGGCAGTGGTTTGCGGGGTATCTTTTCATCCCGGTTTGCCGCATTGTACACAAAGGCAGCTACAATAGTGGCAGCTTGCTGCAGGTCTGTAGCTTGCAGGTGATCATAACTATCCATATTGCTATGGTGTGTGCGGGTATCGTATTCTATTTCATCCTGTATGAATTGGAAGCCTGGCAGTCCCACGGCGTCAAATGACAAATGATCTGTGCCGCCCGTATTGCTGATAGTAACCGTATTGGCGCCCAGGTCATTAAAGGACTGCAACCATTGCGTAAAAATGGGCCTTGCTGCTTCGTTGCCCTGCAGGTAAATACCACGGATCTTACCGCTGCCATTATCCAGGTTAAAATACGCTGAGACCTTTTCATGCTCCGGGAGGAGTTTCATGATGGCAGGATCTGCAAAATGATTCTTTACATAACCCCTTGATCCCAGCAAACCTTGCTCCTCCCCGCTCCAGAGTGCAATGCGGATCGTACGTCTTGGAGCAAGACCGGTGGTCTTCAATATCCGGATGGCTTCCATCATCACAGCACAACCTGCTGCATTATCGGTAGCACCTGTGGCGCTTTGCCAGCTATCCAGGTGACCACCCAGCATCACGAGTTCATCTTTTAGTTTGGGATCAGTTCCTTTTATTTCGGCCACTACATCATAACCTTTTATGTCTTTTGCAGTCATGGCCGTTTGCAGGTCAATGTCAAGCGATACGGGTGTACCGTTATTGGTTAGCCGCACCAGGCTCATATAGTCTTCAAATGTCAGTGTGATATCAGGAAAATTGTCGGGGTCCTTTTCTCCATAGGCACCACCTCCCTGCACAAAAAGGGTTCCTTCATGACCACGTGGCACCATTGTGAGTACGGCTACCGCTCCTTCTGCTTCTGCCATATTCCGTATACGTGTGCCAATAGAAATATTACCCCGGTTGTTCATAAACTGCTGCCGCCTCCTTTGCGCAGCGGTATCATTGGCAGGTCTTGGTGCCGCAGGCTGTTCATTGGCCATTTTAGTTAAGTTCTCATCTGTGTACCGGTTTGCGTCTGCCTTAAAGGAAGGCTTTAGCGTGTCCGTGCGATATAATAAAATCACCTTACCCTTCATGGTGCCCCGGTATGCTTCCAGGGATACAGAGTCGGTAGCCTTTATCAATAGGACCTGCGCAGACTTTTGGCCGCTGGTGCCCCTTGTCCATGTTTTAGGAAATGCGATCAGGGGCTTGTACCAGGGTGCCGTCATAGCTACATAGGATTTCTTGAGTTCCCAGCTTTTACCAAAATCGCCCCAGGGTTCCAGGGCAGCATTGCTAAGGCCCCATTTCGCCAGTTCATTCTTGGCCCAGTTGGCCGCACGGAAATAACCTGGCGAGTTTGTTAGTCTTGGGCCACTCATATCCGTTAGCTGGAAGGCAATGTCCATTACTTTAGAGTGCAGAAGACCCTCTGTGCGTATCTTAGCAATAGCGGCATTGTCAATCTTTTCCTGTGCCTGTATTGACAGGGCAAAAAGGAAAACAATAAGAAGTAAAAAGTTATGTTTCATGTGTTAATTTTTATTTATTTTGGCCACTTGGAATTCGCCATAAATTACCATTCCGGTTGCTGATAATCTTTTTATGGCTCATTTCATAATACCTGTTTTGTAAAAGGAAAGTTATTGAAACATATCATAGGCACAAAGCCTTTTTTATAGAAGGCAAAAGACATTGAAAATATATTAGTAGAAATGCTGCTGTTAGTCCTTTTCCACCTGCAGAAACTTACCGGCCCCGTCAAAAAGAAGGTCTGTATCACCTACCCTTGCTTCGTACACCAATGAAGCATCAGCCTTTACGATCTTTGTAGCGTCTTTGATGGTTTTTCCTTTATAATGTTCTGCAATATAGGCATGAGCCGCTTGTGGCAATTCACCCAGTGCAATAGATGATTCCGTTTCCTTTATAGCTCCCTTTGCAGTTATAACAGCAGACATGCTCTTTCCCGCCTTCTTAAAGTTCACTTCAAAGTTGCCATCTTCTTTTTCCCAGGTACCGGCTGTATGGGGATATGCCTTAGCGAAAGCTGATTTGGTTGCTGCAGGAACTTTTGCAGGGCTTAATTTTTGTGCGTTGGAAAATGATACAGTGGCGATAAGGGCGAGTGATAAAAAGATTCTTTTCATGACGAATGTTTTTTTAAGTTTGAAAGAAGTGAAAAACAAAGTTAAGTAAAAGGTCGCCAGGAGAAGTTATATCGGGTATCAGTGCTTTGCCCGTATCTCATCTAAATCCGCTTTTAAAAGTTGCCATAATGGTAGGCTGCCATTTACTATGAAAATTTTTCTTTGACTGGGCTTAGCCGTAAGTGCTCCAATGCCTGCACCTAGGCCTCCTCCAAGTATTAAACCTCCGGCAAACCCAGCGCCGGGAGTAACAGTGAAAGCGTCATGGAAAGCACCTCCGAGGGTACCATCATCCTGCTTTTTTTCACCTGATGCAAGACCTATGATACCGAGACCAAGTCCCCCTATGAGTCCACCTATTAAAGCGTTATGTCCTTGTGGCCGGTGGGTTCTGATGGTCATTACATCTTTTATTTTTATTTCCCTGATCCCATGCCTTGTATCTATCATGATGCTGCTATCGGTTGTGCCGGCAAAATGTCCTTTTGTAAATAATGAATCACCGGGGCCATAAAGCCGCAGGAAGCTTTTTTGCTGTGCAAATGAAAAAGCTGTACAAAAGATCAGGACAATGATTATGATAATTTTCTGTTGCATGGCGGAATTTTTAGCGGGAATAAAACAAGGTAAAACAAATGAAATGAAAATGCAAGTAGGAATAGTAAAACCAATCAGGGCAACTTATAAACAATACCCTTCACTTTTTTATCATCTGCCAATCCTTTACAATTGCAGGTATAGCTGTACTGGTCAATGCCAGTTCCCGTTATAATGACCTCACTGGTAGCACCATTATTTTTTCTTTTCGATTTACTGTTGCTCCATAATTGTTTTAATTCATAACTGCAGGGGTTATGCCATTTGATCCTAAAGCGAGTAACAATATTTGTTGCAGGTTCTGTTTCTTCCTGTATCCTGTTTGTTCTTTTTATAATAAAGCTTCGGGCCGAATCATCCGTGTATGCGAAACGACCGGTCCTGAAACGTGAACAGTTTATAGAATCCACCTGTGCATATGAATGCAGGCAAAAGCATCCCACTAAAATGATAAAAAGGATCAACCTTTTCATGAAATAAAATTTCCTTTGATCATTACTTTATCAATAAGGTTGGTTCCGAATGCATATGGAAGGGATGCCAGGGTTGGGATGGGTTTGGTAAAAATAAGGTTGGCATTTTTTCCGACTGTGATGCTACCAACTTTATCTTCCAGTTCCATTGCATAAGCTCCATTCAGTGTAGCTGCATTGATAGCTTCTTCCGGCATCATTCGCATTTGAATGCAACTTAACGCTACTACAAAATTCATATTACCACTCGGCGATGAACCGGGGTTATAATCTGTAGCCAATGCCACGGCTGCACCTGCATCTATAAGCTGTCTTGCAGGCTGCATAGGCATCCGCAGAAAAAAAGCTGCTGAAGGCAATAGTGTTCCAATGGTTGCCGATGCTGCAATATCTTTAATATCAACTTCAGTCAAAACTTCTAAATGATCCAAAGAAACAGCGCCCAGCTTTATCCCGGATTGTATACCACCGATGCTGTTCAATTGGTTTACATGCAGCTTTGGCTTGAGCCCGTATTGCATGCCGGCCTTACAAATAATTTCCATTTCTTCTACAGAGAAAAACCCGGTTTCGCAAAACACGTCAATATAGTCCGCAAGTTTTTCTGCTGCAATAACAGGAAGCATTTCGTGGATGATGCAATCTATATAACCAGCGTGATTCTCTTTAAATTCAGGAGGATAAGTATGAGCTGCCAGGAAAGTTGATCGGATCAACAAATCTGACTGTTCCCTTAATCTTTTAATCACCCGCAGTATCTTTAATTCAGCTTCTACCGACAAGCCGTAGCCGCTCTTGATCTCTACGGCCCCGGTACCCAGGCGGCTTATTTCTTCCAGGCGTTTGTATGCTTCGGCATAGAGGCTATCTTCACTCGTCTCATTCAGTTTCCTGGCAGAATTCAGGATGCCTCCTCCCCTTGCTGCTATCTCCGCATAGGAACGGCCCTGTATCTTATCCCTGAACTCGTTCTCCCGGCTGCCAGTAAATACCAGGTGAGTATGGCTGTCGCACCAGCAAGGCAGTATCATTTGCCCTGAAGCATCCATTATATCTTTTGGTAAGGCTTTTAATTTCCAATCCAGGTCGTGCATAGCACCATAATCTGCAATAAGGCCATCCTCTACCAGAAGGTATGCGTTTTCAATAAACGGCAAGTCTGCAAGTGCGGCTCCTCTTAGTAGTTGGGGGGCTTCCCTGCAGCCATGCAAT
>JBDSEE010000154.1:0-1836 GCA_039920245.1 Ferruginibacter sp. | reverse complement strand
GCTCAGGGTAACATCAATCTCATCTGCGCTTTGTACTACGTGATTATTTGTCACGATAAATCCATCATCACTGATGATGACGCCTGAACCTGATGCTCTTTGTTCAGGGATCATATTCCTGTTACCCCTGCTTCCAAATAATTGGTTAAACATGTCATCATCCAGCAGGTCACTGAAAGGATTTTGAGTGCGGGGTAAACTATTGGTTACCTGGCGGGCATTGGTTTTTGTTTTAATATGCACTACTGCTGGTACAGAAGATTGCGCTGCCTGTGTAAAATCAACAGCACCCGGAGGCATGGCTCCATCTGCGAATCCCGCATATTTATAATTTGTAGGAACTACACCAGGTTGCTGGCCTGCATAGGTAAAATTTTGTTTTGAATAATTGCTGAATGCCCATACAAGTGCGATCGTGGTAAGCGCACTAACAAGGGCTGTGAGTAACACTTGTTTGAATTTCATATTTACTGATTTTTAGATTTTAATTATTTAGTTGCTCAAATGCTATGCCTTCATCTACAAAATAACGTAACTCTGACAAAATGGTTTTTACCAACTGGCATGTTTAACATTAAATTACAAAGACTTTCGTAGATGTCAAAGGGCTAACAGAAATTCCATGGTATCTACTCCGTCTGCATAATCAAAAATGCCTGGTTCCTGTGCAATGCCAAAGCCTTTTTCTTTAATGACACTGCATTGTAATTCCGGATGTTTTTCAAGTGATTTTTCCAAGGTATCAAAATCTTTATAGTATTCAAAATGCAGATGTGCAATGGGTGAGAACATCCCTTCACTTTCTGTAACCAAGGTGCTTCCATTTGTCATGTAGTACTTATTGTTCAGCAGTAAAATGGAAAGCTGGTAATCATAATTGTTCTTGTATTTATGATGATCCGCAAAGAATAAATATTTATCAAATGAACGCAGCAAGGGAATGAAGTCATAACCTTCCGGCACATATAATTTTGTTACGTTCCTGCAGCCAAGGCCAAAATATAAATGAATATCATCCGACAATTTATTTAACTCGTCGTTTGTTTCGTTTCCCTTAAGTACAGCAGCAGACGTTTTGTTTCTCCTGATTATATGAGGATATTTTGCAAAATATTGGTCAAAGTATCTTGAACTGTTATTGCTGCCGGTTGCAATATAAGCGTCACAGTTTTTTAATAAGTCTGAAATGCTGATCAGTTCTTTTGTTCCTACAGATTTTTCATGAAGTTTATTTACCAGGTGGTTTAGCAGTACTTTATCTTTTGAAGAAAATTTTATACGTTGTGCATGCCCGCTGATGAAAACACATAAAAAATCATGAAAGCCTACCAGCGGGATATTTCCTGCCATTACAATTCCTACAGTTTTAGGGATAAAGTTATCATCAAGTTTGTAATGAGCAACCCAAGTCTCTAATATATTTTTTTGTAGAAATTTTTCTGTTATCTGCTTGCAGGCTATATCAATAAATGTGTTGATGAACCAGCCATTTTCTGCTGCTGCCCTTGTTTTCACTTCCTGCCATTCACTATCATTTTCTTTGATATAGTTTCCCAACCATACCATAAGTTCAATTCGTTCTTGTAAATTCATCTGGTTCTTATTAAATTGCATCAAAATTACTGCAGATGGCAATTAAGATAACAGATGAATGTATAAACTGCGGAGCCTGCGAGCCCGAATGTCCAAATAATGCGATTTATGAAGGGGGTGTTGAATGGTCTATTTCAGATGGAACCACTATCAAAGGCAGTTACACACTGATGGATGGTACGGTTATGGATGTAGATAAAAGGAATCCGCCTGTTGCTTCGGATATTTATTACATCGTTCCAA
>JBDSEE010000153.1:0-4606 GCA_039920245.1 Ferruginibacter sp. | reverse complement strand
TACGATGAAAAATTTCATGGCGTAAACTGGAATGCCATAAAAGATTTTTATCAAAAATTTATTCCATACCTCACCAACCGCAACGACTTGCGTGTTTTGATGAATGATATGGTGGGCGAATTAAACTCATCTCATACAGGTTTTAATACTACCGGGGAAGATGAGACCATTGCCCTAAATAATGTCAGCATGGAAACAGGGATTGTGTTTGAAGAAAATAATCCATATAAAGTAAAGTACGTTGTGTATGGATCTGCTGCAGATAAGACAAATGTAAATGTAAAGCCAGGCGATGAATTGATAAGCGTAAACGGTGTAAATGTAAATGCTAAAGAAGACCGCTACTTTTATTTTACACGCCCATCCATGGATAAAGAAATCAACATAACTTTTAAAAGGAATGGACAGGTAGTCACTACAAAATTACACCCGCAGGCATCTCTTGCCACCGACATGTATAATGAGTGGATCGATAATAACAAAGAGCGGGTAGATAAAAAATCTAAAAACCGTATTGCTTATGCGTGCATGAAAAATATGGGCCGGCCGGAACTTGAAAGGTTTGTAGTGGAAATGACAAAACAGCTCATTAACAAAGATGGGCTTATACTGGATTTGCGTTACAACACGGGTGGAAACGTACACGATGCAGTATTACAATTCCTGTCGCAGCGCTCCTATCTGCAATGGAAATATAGGGAAGGCGGGCTTACCCCACAGCCCAATTTTGCTCCCAGTGATAAACCAATTGTGTTACTTATTAATGAACAGTCGCTCAGCGATGCAGAATTAACTGCCCAGGGTTTTAAGGCTTTGAAGTTGGGTAAAATTATTGGCAACGAAACCTATCGCTGGATTATATTTACTACTGCAGCCTCATTTGTAGATGGCTCGTCCATCAGGCTTCCCGGCTGGGGATGCTATACTTTGGAAGGGAAGGACATTGAGCAAACAGGCGTGGTACCTGATATTAAAATCATCAACAGTTTCCAGGATAAAATTTCCGGAAAAGATCCACAGTTAGACAGAGCTATCGAAGAAATTCTTGGCAGTCACTCAAAATAATTTGCCAGTGCTAGCTAAGCGTTTTAAATTTTTTTTACAGGCATAATAATACAATTATAATACATCCCCATGCTGACTTATCTTACAGGAATATTATTTTAAAAACTTTTAAAAAAATAAAATGAAAAAGCCATTATCAGCTGTAAATGTGTTTGCAATTGTACTGGGAATATTTTTAGTGATCGAAGGATTCTGGGGCATGTTTAGCCCGTTAGTTTTTGGCGTATTCAGCACCAATATATTACATGCCATCATTCACTTGATACTTGGCTTCACTGGCATATATACAGGCTTGCGAAATCATGCCCGCAAGTTTAGCTTGTATGTGGGAATATTGTTGCTTGTAGTGGGTGTTGCTTATTTTATACCAGGTGCAGATGACCTTGTAATAAAAGCATTTAATGTAAATAATGCTGTGGCTTACTTAAACATCACTGTTGGTGTTATAGCTATTCTTTTTGCATTGCTTACGCCAAAGAAAGTTGTAACGCAGCATCATGCACGGTAAAAAGTATTTGGCAAGATCTATATGGTCTGCCGGTTGAAATTATTTTTAAATCAAATTATATACCCGGCAGTTGCATGTTTACACCCTATCTTTCAGCATCGTAAAAAATTCATCTTTTTTTCTCCTTGAAACGTCTATGATATCACCGTTTTGCATGACTACCTGGCCACCATCTGCCTTTATATATTTTTTAATATAGCTCATATTAATAAGGTGAGAATTGTGCAGGCGAAAAAATCCGTAGGCAGTAAGCATTTCATCAAAGTCTTTTAAAGATTTACTTACCAAAGTCGTGCTGCCATCTACCAAAAATATTTTGCTGTAGTTGGATAAAGATTCAACCCGTATAATGTCTTTTATTTGTAGAAATTCAATCACCTCATTACTTGCGATGCCTATTTTATCATCTTGTGATTTCCCATTACTGAGCCGTTGTTTTAAAATATCAAGCTTTTGATTGGTATGTGTTTTTTGATTACGCATAAAGCGGCTTACCGCATTTTGCAGATCTTTCACAGCGATCGGTTTTACCAGGTAATCAAAAGCGCTGATGCGAATGGCATCAATAGCATAATGATTATAGGCCGTCGTAAATATGATTTCAAAAGAATATTCATTGAGGGATTCAAGCATTTTAAAACCATTCATGCGGGGCATCTCAATATCAAGAAACAACAATTCCGGCGGATGCTTTTTTATAAATTCTATGGCTTCTTCAGGTCTTTGCAATGCCGCCAAAATATGAATATCGGGGCAGCACTCCTGTAGTTTTTGCTCCAGGCTTTGCAGGCTGTTTATTTCATCATCAACCAGAATTGTATTAATTTTTTCCATTTCAGATGGCTTTAATAGTTATTTCAACCTGTGTTCCTATACTGTTGCCAGCTTCATCATAAAGATCCGATATTTCTAACTTGCCATCGGCATGATACTGCTCATTAAAATTATGAATTCTTTCTTCTGACAATTTAACGCCGATGCTTTCATTATGATTTTTATTTTGTGCCTTATATATTGCTGCCTGCTTCCGCCCAATACCATTATCCAAAATTATATAATGAACCATATTATTTTTCAACGAGGCGGAAATAGTGAGTGTACCATCTGTTTTTTCCGATGCAGCCAGTCCATGTATAATTGCATTTTCTACAAAAGGTTGAATCAAAAGCGGTGGCACTTTGTAATCACCCTTTTCTAATTCAGCGGCAATATTTATAGAAAATGAAAATGATTTATTTAGCCGTAATAGTTCCAGTTCTATATATAATTGTATGGCCTCAATGTCTTTTGAAAAAGGCACCAAGGCAGTTCTGCTGCTTTCTAAAATGTTGCGCAAAAGCGTTGCAAATTTGTTGAGGTATTCTATAGCAAGCGTTTGTTTATTTCGCATCATTAAGTTCTCAATACTACTAAGGCTGTTGAAAATAAAATGAGGATTTAACTGGGTTCTCAGGGCAATCATTTCTGTTTCTGATATCCGCTGCCTGAAGCGGGCATCTTTATTTAATGTGGCTACTTTGTACCTGAATAAACTAATAATAGTTATTGAAATAAATGCAAGTGTCAATAGGCGAAACCACCAACTTTTCCAAAAAACGGGCCGCAGATGAAATTTAAACTTATCCTGCTTGTTGCTCCATTGTCCTTCACCGTTCATGGCTTTTAGTTGCATGGTATAATCTCCAGCAGCCAGGTTACTGTAAGTAACAAACCGCCTGTTGCCAATATTTATCCAGTCTTTATCTGCGCCTTCTAATTTATAAGCATACTTAATATTTTCGGCTTGTGTGTAATCCAGGCCAGTAAATTCGAAGCTGATAAAATTTTGTGATGGATTAAGTTGCAGCGTATTTTCTCTATAGCTTCCGGGAGCAAAATAAATAGCATCATCAAAAATTTTAAGTCCAGATATCCAAACAGGAAATGAGGCTTGCGAAGCATTTTTATGGTAAACATCAATAATAGAAAAACCACCATTATAGCCCGCAAAAATTTTATTATCAATGATGCTCCACCTACCTTGTGACTGGTCAATATCAAAGAGCCCGTTACTGGGAGTGTAATGAATAAAATTAGAATCGCCTGCCCGTAATTTAAAGACACCATCTTTTGAACTTGTCCATACATTTTGCATTGAGTCCACATACACATCCCGGAAAATAGTATTTGTCAGCCCGTTTTTTATTCCAAAATCAGTAAAAGAATTATCGGATTTATTCCATCTCCATAAGCTTCCTCCATAACTTGCTGCCCAAATATTGCCTTTCTTATCGCTATCCACTCCCCATATATAATTCCTGTTTAGTATAAAGCCTTGGTTTTTTTTACGGTACAAAGTCTCTATTTGCCCGCTGGCGGTATCCAGGATTTTTATTCCATTCATTGTTCCAATGAGCAGTTGCCGCCTTCCATTAAATTTTAAATCATAAACGGGCAAATCTACCTGGCCCCTTTCAGTTAAATCATTGATGCCTTTAATTTTTTTGAGATCACGGGTTTCTGTGTCAAAACGATAAATGCCGTGCCCAGTGGCAAGCCACAAATCATTACCTGCTCCCAAAGTCATTTTCAAAACCAGGTTTGCACCCGCCTTTGCTGAAGCAACTATTTGTTGATTAACAAATGCATCTTTTTTTTCGTCATAACAACTCAGGCCGATACCCGATGCCACCCATAGTTTTCCTTTATTGTCATACAGAGCATCATAATTCCAGCTACCGGTTTCATCTTCTTTATTTTTTTCTGGCGAAAAATAACGGTACCATTTAATTATTTTCCTGTTTTTAAAATCGTATTTAAGAATGCCTCCGCCATACGAAATAATCCAAAAATTATTTCCATCATACTTATCCTTTACTATTTTTCTTATGGATACGGCTGCGTTTTTTTCAAACATTTCTGCAATGCGGTAAGAATTTATTTGCCTGGAGTGTGGGTTCATTTTTGCAAGACCTTGTTGCCCACCTATCCACAAATTATTTTCCCTGTCAATATATTTTGAAAAAATATCTCCAACATCTAGTGATGTTTCAT
>JBDSEE010000152.1:0-2365 GCA_039920245.1 Ferruginibacter sp. | reverse complement strand
CAACTTATAATTCTACGGTATTGTTTTTCCGTTTTTTATTAAAGGCCTTTTTTGCTCCAACTGCAATACCGGCAGCGATAAGCAGGGAAAGGCCTCCATCAATGGGGCACGGTTGATCAGGATCTGTACAGGGATCAGGCTGTGCAAATACATTTACCGGTGAAAGGGCAAATATGCATATAACTATAAATGGAAATAGTTTCTTGAAACGATTCATTGGTTTTTAAAGTCTTGTCTACAAAAATAAGGGAACTAATCTATTTACCATCTACGATAACCATATTAATATCAGTTTTTCTTCCTGGTTATTACTGAGGTTTATCGGACAGAATGTTTTCATAGACTACATATCATTTTTTTAGCATAGGATATAGCATCCTCAACGCATTAAAAATAGCCTGGTGGGAAATAGTTGCATGATCTTCGGCAGGCAAATAATCAAAATAGGTTGTAAAATCGAAATTGTAAATTTTCCTGGGCAAAAAGATTTAAAGAAAAATAAAAGATCACGGTAAACAACAAGGAGGATTTCATATAGCTGTTTAAAAAATAGTTGTACAATTTTATGCCTGTTACCAAATCTATCATATAAGATCCAGGAAGCAAAATATGATTTCGCTGGATACACAACTTAGCGCTCAAATATTAATACTGCTAACAGGTGCCCGGCAGTTTAAAAAATGATAACTTGTCTTCATGAAAAAGATTATTACTATCTGCTGCTTCATACTATATTCACTTGTATCGGTTGCACAAACCAAGGCCTTTCGTTTTGCTTTTATTTCTGATACGCATATTGGCTCACCGGATGGAAAGGCCGAGCAGGATCTTCAACGAACTATTAATGATATAAATAAAAGAACTGACATTGACTTTGTGGTGATTACGGGTGACATCACTGAACTGGGAACAGATACACAACTGGCAACAGCAAAAAAACTCTTGGATGTCTTAAAGATAAAATGGTATATCATCCCGGGTAATCACGATGCAGGATGGAGTGAGAGCGGGGGTCAAAGTTATGTCTCAACATTCGGGAGCGACAGGTTTTGTTTTGACCATAATGGTACCAGGTTCCTTGCTTGCGCCTCAGGGCCCTATGTCAGGATGAGTGACGGGCATATTCCAAGGGATGCTATGAACTGGATGAAAAAAGTATTGGACACAACAAACATAAATATGCCCGTAGTTTTTTTGAACCACTACCCTATGGATAACCAGATGGATAACTGGTATGAAGTAATTGATGCATTAAAAAAACGAAACTGCATACTCATCATGTGTGGTCATGGACATACAAACAAATCGCTGAATTTTGAAGACATTCCTGGTGTGATGGGCAGGTCAAACCTGAGAGCTAAAAAAGAAGTGGGTGGATATAATATGGTAGATATGGGAATGGATTCAATTTTATTTTCAGAAACAAACCCTGTCACGGCAGTTTTAAGGCAATGGACATCGGTTAAAAATGAAAACCATCATTACGATCTATCTAAAAAGTATCCCAGGCCAGCTTACGATATCAACAGAACCTATTCAACAATAAAAGAAAAATGGAGATACTCAGCTGATGCCAACATAATTTCTACACCAGCAGTAATAAATGACCTCGTGGTATTCGGAGACCAACAGGGAAAAATGATGGCTTTGTCAATAGCTAACGGCAAGCCACGATGGTTTTATAAAACATCGGGTTCTATTTTTTCTTCCCCGGCCGTTTGGAAAGAAAATATAGTATTTGGTTCTGCAGATGGTAATATCTATTGTCTTAATAATAAAGGTAAATTAAATTGGAAATTAAAGACCGGGGCAGCCGTACTCGGCTCACCACTTATTGAAGGAAACACGGTCTTTATTGGTGGTAGTGATCATACCTTCAGGGCTATAGATATCCGGTCTGGAAAAGCGTTATGGAGTTTTAATGGCCTGGATGGGCCGGTCGTAAGCAACCCGGTAATAGCGAACGATAAAATAATCTTTGGTGCATGGGATACTTACCTCTACTCTCTTGATAAAAATAACGGCAAGCTCAATTGGAAATGGAGCAATGGTTCGAGCGTCCGCAATTTTTCACCTGCATCCTGTACGCCGGTTATTCATAATGGCATTGTATATATTGTTGCTCCTGACCGGTATTTGTCCGCTATTGATATCAGTACGGGGAAAACGCTTTGGCGGAGCAATGAAGCAGCGGTAAGGGAGTCTATCGGTATTTCGGAAGATAGTAGCCTGGTATATGGAAAAACGATGACTGACACCCTTGTGGCATTTCCTACTTCTGGTACGATGCAAAAAGCAAGTTGGAAGATGAATGTAGGATATGGTTATGAGCATGTACCATCTATGCTGATTGAAAAAAATGGGA
>JBDSEE010000151.1:0-12848 GCA_039920245.1 Ferruginibacter sp. | reverse complement strand
AATTTACGCCATTATTGATATTAAAATCTAACAACTTGCCCAAAGCAATATAATCGACTTCTTGTGTATTACTAAAGGGGGTAATAATGGCAACCCCAGTTCCTTTAAGACTATTTCTGAGCATATTATTTTTTGTGAAGGTATATTAATGAGTTTAACCTAAAATGAAAAATGCCCTCCCGGAAGGTTCGGGGAGGGCTGGTTTTATCTTAAGAACATAGAAATTAACTAACTGTTCAATATTTTGGATTCGGACAAATATTTATTATCAGGGGTAAAGATAAAAAGACATGTGCCGTTCTTAATAGTTTCAATAATAGGCTTATTTAAATTTTCTGGAACTGCAGGGCAACCCCAGCTCCTTCCAAGAAAGCCTCTTGTTTTAATAAAACTTTCGCTTACATAATGTGCCCCATGCATAACGATTGCTCTTTCATTAGCCTTGTCATTAAAGCCATTTTCCTGGCCTAACAAATGCATTGAATAACCATTTTTCCCGCAATAAGTGTCAGAAGTTATGTAAAATCCCGGGCTGCTTTGGTAACTTTCAGGGTTGTTTGAAAATGATTTGGCAAATTCCTCACCTGTCTTCTGCCCATGGGCAACATAAGTATTAAATAAAATTTCTTGTTTGTCAAGATCAATTATAAACAGCCTTTTTTTAGTAGAAGACAATGTAAAATCAACAATTGAGATCACATGTTCATTCTTAAGTTTTCCAGATGATTTAAGGTAAGCATAGCCTTTGATCGCATTTTCAAAAGCTTCCTGTGTAAGACCCTTTTCCGAAAGGTTTAGGGTAGTGTATAAATTCAGAAGCAAATTATTTTCAGTAACCCCTTTTTTTGCAAGATTAATACTGGGTAATATTAACGTTGATGAGGTAACATTAATAATATTCCCTGATTTAGAAAATGCAAAAGGTAAAGTAACTAAGGTTAATATTAGGGCCAAAATAAGAACAGTAAAATTTCTTAAACCGGATTTTTTCATAGAATAGATTTAAGGTGTTTAAAATAGGTACTTGATTTTTCCGAAGGCAAATTTAGGTAATTCTGAGATGAATTATTAAGAAAATTTGTTAAGTATTATAAAAAAGAACCCTCCAAAATTGGAGGGTTCATTATTGAGCAAAAAGTGAAATTAAAACTTTTTAAATTAAGGACATTTAATATCTACAGTGTTTTTATCTCCGCCACCTATTTCACAATTAGTATTGATTCTATCCGCACTGATTCCTTCTTTTTCTACCAATTGCTTTTTTATAGCATCTAGTCTTTTTTGACATACTGCCTGGCTAGCTTTAGAAGCTTCAGGATAACCTGTAATATTAATGTTACAAGTTGGGTTTGCTTTTAATTTAGAAGCAACAGTAGCCAGCATTGCATTGCCATCAGAACTTACACTACTTGAAGTACCACGGAATGTCATGCTTGGATAATCGCAAGGACAAGTTGCAGTTGGAGGAGTTACAGCCATATTTTTGCAACATTCAGGATCTGGACATTTCCCAACACCATCAGCATCTACTGGTTGACACTCTGTAGGAGTAATCAATTGCTTGTCTTTACAATCTGGAACACCATCACCATCAGTATCTAAGCTTACACCATGAGTATCTACAGGACATCCAGCTGGAGTATTTGGCTCACGATCAAGTTGATCAACTACACCATCTCCATCTGCATCATCAAATACCGGCTTAGGTAATTTCATGTGCTTTGGATTGTTAAGCTCGCTATAAGCATAATCCAATGGATTAAGCCACCATAAAGGTTCTACAGCTTTTGCACCAATATTAAAGTTCAAACCTAGTGAAAGATAGTTGTAAGAATCCCAGTTTGAAGTAAGAGCTGCATCACCATAAGGATTTTCCTGCCATTGTTGACCGTCTAACAAATCATCTTTGATAAATGTATGACGATTCTCAAGTGCAATGTTGATCCTTTTTCCCAGACGGAAAGCCATACCAGCCAAAACCGTTGTTGAAAATCTTAGGGTCTTGTCACCTAATTTTGGGCGACGGGGGCCTTGATTTTGTGCGGGAGTTTCATATGTATCATCCATTCCATCTTTCAATTTCTTTAATACATCTTTCCTGTTTTTGTATTCTACAGGTGTGATTGAAGAGTAAAGAGAAGAATACCTATTACCACTAGCATCTAAGGCATTTACCATTACTTCATAGGCTGATGCACCTACACCACCACCACCATAAAATACAAATCCTGTCTTTTGCTTGTGAAAGCGGATATTATTTAATGTGATAATGCCCTGTAATCCTAAATCCTGTGTTTTATTCTTGTAGTTATAATAAACTACTTCTGGAGCTCTGCCAGGAACTGTTGTTTGAGCTGGAAAAACAGATCTAACTGGTGCACTGTATTTTGTACTCCAAGCCATGTTTTTGGCAAAATTTTCAGATGCTACCCAATTCTGACCTTTTGCAGTTCCATTCAAGTATTGTAACCTCAATGAAAATACATATCCGAATGCTTTTCTGACATGTGCTGCAAATCCTAAAGTTGGGAATTTAGATGATACATCCCCTATTACATTGAAAGCTCCACCAGAAATACCTATTTCCCACATATTGCGGGGTTTTGCCGGAAAACTGTAAGAGTTATTCCAGAATTCGTTTTGCTGAGGCATTCTTTTAGAAGAAATAACGGTCGAGTCATATACGTCGTAACCACTTCCTGATTGTGCGAAAGTTCCTGAACATATCGTCAAAAACACCGCTAAGATTAATAATTTGTACTTTTTGCTTGCCATAACTTAATGATTGATAGATTTCTAAATATACGAGTTGATTAAATGCAAATTTATTGATTGCCTGCTTAATATACAAATTTTTTTAGCAATTATTTAGGCTCATTCTACAGATTGTTTAATAGAAAATTCGTATATACAAGAGTCATACCAATAGTTTTTCGCTGCAAAATACAAATTCTTACCTTCACGCTTTTATTGGAAAACCGCACTTGCTTTTAGATTCTAACTGCCGTAACATTAAATAAATGAGATTTGTAAATCAAATTATTGGTAAAGAACTTCAGATTTTTGAAGAAAAATTTGCCCAATCCGTTAAGAGTAATACCGCCCTGCTTGATACAATTATGAAGCTCATCATTAAGAGAAAGGGAAAACAACTCAGACCCATGTTTGTATTCTTAAGTGCTAAACTTAATGGGGAAATAAATGAAAGTACTTACAGGGCAGCAGCTCTTGTCGAATTATTGCATACCGCTACTCTTGTACATGATGATGTTGTGGATGAATCGTATGAGAGAAGAGGATTTTTCTCAATAAATGCTTTATGGAAGAATAAGATTGCAGTACTCGTTGGTGACTATCTTTTATCCAGAGGATTGTTACTCGCAACTGAAAATAATGACTTTGAACACCTTCAAATCCTAACGGAAGCGGTGAAACGAATGGCAGAGGGAGAACTGCTCCAGATGGAAAAATCAAGGAAAATAAATTATGATGAATCCATTTATTTTGAAATCATAAAAAACAAAACTGCCTCACTTCTTTCATCGGCCTGTGGTGCCGGGGCATTTAGCACTAGTAAAAGTATGGAAAAAGCAAATGTCATGAAGCTCTTCGGAGAAAATGCAGGGATAGCTTTCCAGATAAAAGATGACCTTTTTGACTATGGTACTGATGCCATTGGCAAGCCAACTGGTAACGACATTAAAGAAAAAAAACTCACGCTGCCACTTATTTATACATTGAATAATATTGACAAACTTACAAGGCAAGAACTTATATACATCATCAAAAATGAAAACACAAATAAGGAGAAAGTGAACCATTTGATTAATATTGTCACCAAATCAGGGGGCATCGATTATGCCCGAAAAAAGATGTTTGAATATCGTGACGAAGCTTACAAAATATTAGACAGTTTCCCTCCCTCTGAAACTAAAACAGCCCTTAGAGAATTGATTACTTACACTACAGATAGAAAATATTAATGCAACAAAAAAGATGGAACATATTACCCTGTAATGAAGAAAGGACTGCATCATTAAAGAACGCTCTTGGGATAAATTCAGCAATATGCAATATTTTGATACAGCGTGGAATAAATTGTTTTGAGGATGCAAGGAGTTTTTTCAGGCCGGGTCTTGAAATGTTACATGATCCATGGCTAATGAAGGATATGGATAAGGCTGTACAAAGAATTCTTTCTGCTTTTGAAAAAAATGAAAACATCATGGTTTTTGGTGATTATGATGTGGATGGCACTACTGCTGTTGCGCTTATGTACCAGTTTTTATGTAAGGTATATTTACCAGAAAAAATAAAATTTTATATTCCACACAGATACCGTGAAGGATATGGAGTAAGTAAAATGGGAATTAATTATGCCTCTGAAAATGAAATCAGTCTCATAATTTGTCTCGATTGTGGAATTAAATCTACAGAACTGATTGCATATGCTTCCACCTTAGGTATCGATTTTATCGTATGTGATCACCATAACCCTGATAAAGTTCTTCCGCAAGGAATCGCAATCCTTAATCCTAAACAGCCCGGATGTGCATATCCTTATAAAGAATTATGTGGGTGCGGAGTTGGTTTCAAACTAGTAACAGCTTTATCACAACAGTTAGGTTTACCTGTCGAAACACCCTTTGCTTATTTGGATCTCGTAGCAACTGCAATTGCTGCCGATATAGTTCCTATTACTGGAGAGAACCGGGTCCTGGCTTTTTTCGGTTTGCAAAAAATAAATAACTTTCCCATCCCGGGCTTTAAAGCTTTAATTGAACTCGCCGGTCTAAAAAAACATTTGACAATAAGCAATGTCGTATTTGTAATTGCGCCAAGGGTAAATGCCGCTGGCAGGATGGATGATGCAAAAAAAGCTGTACAACTTTTTATTGAAAACGATTTCACCAAAGCACTGGAGTTTGCAGAAATGTTGCACTCCGACAATGCAGACCGCAAAGATGCAGATGTAACTATAACCGAAGAAGCCCTTGCTATCATTGCAGGAAATGAACAGGTTGAAAACAGAAAATCATCTGTTGTTTTTAAAGAACACTGGCATAAAGGAGTTGTAGGTATTGTAGCATCAAGATTAATTGAGCATTACTATCGGCCTACAGTAGTGCTTACGGAAAATGCCGGACTATTGACTGGAAGCGCCAGAAGTGTAACAGGTTTTAATTTATACGATGCTATTTACCAGTGCAGGGAATACCTGGTGGCATACGGCGGGCATTTTGCTGCTGCTGGCCTTTCCATGCTTCCGGAAAACCTCCAGGTATTTACAGAAAAATTTGAGAAAGTAGTTTCTGAAACTATTGCAGACTATATGCTCGTACCAGAAATAATCATTGATACTGAAACTTCATTTAAAGATCTAACATCGTCATTTTATAATATCATTAGCCAAATTGAACCCTTTGGGCCGGGCAACATGCGACCAATCTTCATTTGCAGGAATGTATTTAATACCGGGTATTCAAAAATTTTAAAAGAACAGCATATTAAGTTTGTATTAAAACAAGCTGATAAAATATTAAATGGAATAGGATTCAACATGGTAGAAAAATTTTATTTACTTGAACAAAATTTACCGCTTGATATCGTATTCAATCTTGATGAGAACGAATGGAATGGAAATAAATCTATCCAATTAAAAATGATCGATCTCAGGCTAAGCCAATAAATTAAATACATTGACCTATCTCCGTTATTTTTTCTACCTCGCCTGGAATTGGAACCTGCGGATTGCTTTGCACATAATATTAAATGACATCAGGGGTGAAAAAAAATATATGATCCAAACTTCTGGCATTGATAAATTAGGGTCATTGGAAAATGCTGGAATTGATATTAGCCATGCCACCATGTATATGCCTGCATCTTATGATTTACTTGAACAGGTTTTTGCACTCCCGGAAATAAAATCATGCAATCACCTCCTTGATATAGGCTCGGGAAAAGGACGCATTCTTTGCGTAGGCGCAGCAAATGGATTTAATAAAGTAACTGGTGTTGAATTTTCAAAAGAATTCTGCCAGCAGGCCAAAACAAACCTGGAAATAATAAAACAAAAAAACCCTCGACTTGATTTTAATATTATCCTTGATGACGCATTCCATTTCTATATTCCGCCCACAGTGGATTGTATTTTTTTCTTCAATCCTTTTGATGAAATTATAATGAGTGGGGTTGCAAACAATATTGAAGAAAGCCTTGCCGATTTTCCCCGAAAGTTGCTCCTTGTATACCTGAACCCATTACACAAAGATTATTTTTTAAAAAAAGGTTTTAGTGAGATATTCTATACACAAAAAATGAAATACCTGGAAGCAGTTGTGTTAATGAAAAACCCCGGCGAACCGAGGTCTTGATCAATTTTTTTGTTCCAGCAATTCTACACTTCGCTGGATAAACTCAGTCAGATTTTTTCCTGCCAGTAAGCCTTGCGAAAGCAATGCAAGATCCGCAAGATTTTTCACCAGTTTTTCCTGCTTGTCTTCAGCTTCGGATAATATTTGTTTATAAATACTATGATTCCCATTCACTGTAAGATTTACTTCATCGGGCATTTGTGCATACCAGGCAGCCATGCCTCCACCTGCCGCTGCCATATCTTTCATCCTTCGCATTTGCTCGGGCCTTGTAGCAGTTACCGGGGGTGCATCATTACTCATACCTTTTATTTCTACATTCACATGTAGGCCATCCTGCGGTTTTTCAAATAATATTTTTAGTTTTTCAGATTCTTCTTTGCTTAATACACTTTCAACCGTTTCAGATTTATCAATAAGATTGTCGGCAATATCTGAATCCACTCTTGTAAAGATCACCTCATTCCATTTCATTTCCACACTGTTGATAAATGCAGCATCCACAAGGGTTTCCATCTTCACTACATAAAAACCTTTGGCTGTTGCCTGTTGTATGAACACATCCTGCTGAACAGGATTGGTTGTATAAATAATAACCTGCTTACCATCTTTATTTTTTTGAAGACTTTCAGTTGCTGATTTATATTCTTCCAGTGTATGAAAATTTCCAAGTGTATCTTCCATTACAAAAAACTTCTGTGCCTTATCCAGGAATTTATCATCTGTCATCATACCATACTTAACAAACAAACCGAGGCTTTCCCATTTTTCTGTGAAGGCTTTACGATCAGAATTAAATATCTCTTCTAATTTATCTGCTACTTTCTTTGTTATGTGTGCATTTATTTTTTTCACATTGGGATCGCCCTGCAAATAACTCCGACTCACATTTAATGGAATATCAGGGCTGTCAATTACCCCATGAAGCAGCATTAAAAATTCAGGCACTATATCTTTCACTTCATCTGTAACAAAAACCTGGTTGCTGTATAATTGTATTTTATCTTTTTGAATTTCGTAGCTGTTCTTTATCTTAGGAAAATATAATATTCCGGTAAGATTAAAAGGATAATCAACATTCAGGTGAATCCAGAACAATGGCGTTTCACTGAAAGGATATAATTCTTTATAAAAATTTTCGTAATCTTCTTTGGTCAGTTCACTCGGCTTTTTTGTCCATGCTGGTGTAGTGTTATTTATTTGTTTGTCTTCGAAAAAGACAGGAACAGGTAAAAATTTACAAAATTTATCCAACACTGTTTTAACCCTATGTGCATCTGAAAATTCTTTACTTTCTTCATTTAGGTGCAGAACAATAGTAGTTCCTCTTTCTGCTTTCTCTGTTTCTTCAAGCGTAAACTCCGGGCTTCCATCGCATTCCCATCTTACAGGTTTTGCATCATCTTTATAGCTTTTGGTAAACACTTCCACTTTGTCACTTACCATAAATGAACTGTAAAAGCCTAATCCAAAGTGCCCGATTATATTTGCTTCATTTTGACCCTTATATTTTTCCAGGAATTCTTCTGCTCCACTGAAAGCTACCTGGTTCAGGTATTTATCTACTTCCTCTGCAGTCATACCTATTCCCCTGTCAGAAATCGTCAGTGTATTTTTTTCTTTATCAATTGATACATCAATCCTTAATTCACCCAGTTCTCCCTTTGCTTCCCCAATAGAAGAAAGTGTCTTTAATTTTTGAGTTGCATCCACTGCATTACTGACAAGTTCACGTATAAAAATGTCATGTTCACTGTAAAGAAATTTCTTAATTATAGGAAAAATGTTTTCTGTCTGAACTCGTATGTTTCCTTTTTGCATATTTATGATTTGTTTTCATTGGCTGCTCAAATGAGATGCCATTAAGGGTTATAAGCAATATTGTCAGTCAAAAAAAAATGCCTTCGCTAATGAAGGCATTAAAACTAAAAATTAAATAAGATTTATTGTAATGAAACTTTTATAGAAGTTACATTCTCTTCGTCAATCACCTTTACCACATACAGGCCTTTGCTAAAGCCCATTGCAGGTATTTGTAAAGATGATTGAGTTGTTTGTATTCTGTAAACCGTTTTTCCCTGCATATTTAATACTTCAACTGTTGCAGACTGATTGCCAGACTTGCTCAGGTAAAGATTAATATATCCTTTAGCAGGATTAGGTGCAACCTGTGCGGTATATGCCGAATTGAACAATGCACTTTTTATATCTGAATAAATGAACCTGCCGTCTATATCAACCTGTTTTAGGCGATAATAATTTATTCCCCTGATAGGAGCATTATCGGTAGTTATATAATCAACACGGTGGCTGCTGTTTCCTGCAGAATTTACCCGGGCGATAGGATTCCATGTTCTTCCATCCAATGATCTTTCTACTATAAAATGACTGCTGTTAGTTTCCTGTTCGGTAGCCCAGTTTATCTTAGCTACGTTTCCAACTTTTTGTACAGTAAATACACTAAGCCTTACCGGCAATGCTGCATTATCATTGCGGGTATACCAGATGGGAGAAGTAACAATGCGACTGCTGCCGTTTGTTATGTCAATATAATAATATCCAGTCGCAAGATCGGCAAGGCTTTCATCCGTAAAATTTAATGTATTACCTATGATTGAATCAACTTTTACTGCCATTGTTCCACTGCCTGGTACTCCAAACATAACTTTGATTATTGCTGATGAAGTAGAAGTAGTGGCATCACTAAGGATAACGAAAATATTTGGTGCATACCTGTCCAAAACAGTACTACCCATAGCTTTTGTATTGATCGTAAAATCAACCTTGCTATCACAATCCTGTGTAGCATAAAACTGGAGATTACGCATAGAGCTTACGATGGCAGATTGTGTTAGTGTTGTGGCAACGATTGCCGTTCTTGAATAGGTTGTGTGACCGAAAGTCGTTTTATGATTATCATGATCTATTGTTGGCCCAAGATGATATCCTTTTGAAAGCAACGTTTGATAGTACCATAAATATGACATCGATGATCCTGGGTTGGAATAGGTCGTATTTGTTGAACTGGCAGGTCCGCTTTCTACAGCAGTTCCCGCTATAGCATTATCAGCAGTGGGATCGTAAGATACATTTGCCAGGTTATTATAATCTGTAAAACCAGGATGAGCCAATGTTGCAAAAGCATTTTTTGCAATGTTATCATTTATAGTTTTAAATAAACCTGTGGAACCGGTATAAACACTTTTTGGAACATAGACGTCATAATTGTTTGTAGCACCCCAGCCGCCGCTGCCGCTTTCCCAACCCCATAGATCAGTAAGATTATTTCCATAAACAACCACGTGTCCGCCACCGCTTATCACACCCCATTCCATTCCATACAATGCAAGAAAATTCGGATGAATTGATGAGAAACTGGTGGCTTCTGTAGAACCCATATGATAGGTACCAATACTATTTCCAGGATTATCAGGAGAAGAAAAATGGTTATGCTCTGATATTCCAAGATAATCCATACAAAGTGCAGTCATTGCATAGTTGTAATCATCGGTAGGCGTATAACCCGGATGATCCTGGTTACCATCTGAATAATCAGAATGCGAATGAAGGGTCCCGAAATAATAATTATTAGCCAAAGCATTTGTTGTAACAATATTTCCTGTTAAAGGAGCCTGCGTTGCATATTTAGTTCCGCCAGAACAGGTTTTATTTGCAGCAAAAACAAAATAGTAGTAAGTAGTATTTAGAGTAAGACTTGTTGATACAAAAGTATTTGAGGCTCTGTTGGCTATTACGGTTCCTCCTCCAAAGTTGTCACCAGTATTATAATCCGTATTATTAACAGGCGTTGCTGAAAGCGATGGAGAAATACTTTGAATAATTAAATAATCATCCGTAGCGGAAGAAGCTACAAAAGTACCCGCTACTAAAGTATTAGAAGCCGTTAGTCTCAGGTCTGTTGGCTGTGCTGAAGGTGTTACACAAGGGGGAAGTGGAAGTGTAGCCTGCATTCCAGATAATGGACTATTTACATTATAAACAGGACCGTTCACACAGTTCAATGAATTGTCGCTAAATATGAAAAAGTAGTAAGGCGTATTGGGTAGTAAATTGTTTGCAGTAAATGTCGTTGCATTGCTTCTTTGCACTACCAAGCCATTACCAATCGCATCGCCGCTAACATAAGCCTGGCCATTAATTGGATTTGTTGATAAAGATGTTGAAGTGCTTCTCACAACAAGATATTCATCTGCAGTTGTTGCTGTAAAGGAACCTTGTATTGAATTGGAATTTGTAGTACCAAAAATAAGGCTGGTTGCTTGCGAACCTGGTGCAGTACATGGCGGCAATCCTGCAATAGTTGTAGCCATACCATTAAGAACATTGATTGTATAATATAATGGTCCACCAGTGCAAACACTATTTACAGGAAATATAAAAAAGTAATAAGACGTAAGTGGACTTAATCCTGTTGCAGTAAAACTTGTTGCAACACCTTTTGCAATCACAGATCCGTCTCCTACATTATCACCAATATTATATATCTGGCCGTCAATTGGGTTTCCTGTGAGTGAACTATTTGTACTCATTACCACGAGGTATCCATCTGAAACCGGACTTGCGGCTGTAAAACTTCCCTGTATAGAAACGTCAGTTATAGTTCCGAAAACTAACGCCGTTGCAGGAGCGGTAGGGCTTGCACATGGTGTAGTTGCAAGAGCAGTAACGTTGAGATTATCAATACTTATTTTTGGTCTTGATCCCGTTGGCGTTATACCACCCGTTCCATTATAATAATAAAATCTAAGTCTTGCAGTTGCACTGTTATTAAAAGATGCAGGCAATGCAATATTTGTTTTAGATCCGTTTGTAGGAACGTTGTTAGTGAAGTTTAAAACAGAAGCGAAAGTCAGTTCTGTAAAACTTACACCATCTGTTGATGCATAAACTCTCATTGAACCATTTCTATCTCCTGTCGAGTTGTTTACAGAGGCCCAGTCAAAACTTAAGGTGCCTGCATTTACGCCAGTGAAATCCATATAAAAATCAATTGCTGCAGATGTTGTATTATCTCCAGGACCTGTAGATAAAAGCACAATGGATTGAGTAGGAGGTAACTGGTCCGTACCTTTTTGTACACCACCCGATGAACCAAATGTAGCTCCCTGGAATGATAAAGTAGATGCTGTTAAAGTAGTTCCATTTGGTATTCCGCCGGTTCCTACTGCACTTAAGCCAGAAAAATGATTTGCTCCTGTACCTGTAATAAAAAAGTTACTCCAATTAGCAATGTCAGCAAATGTTTCTGTGAAACTTAAGCCTGGTTGTGCAGACATAAGTACGGGTAAAGCTGTATTTGTAAAAGCCTGTTGGGTACCATATGTTGTTCCAATACTATTAGTTGCATAAGCTTTATAATAATATCTTGTATTTGGTGAAAGGCCACTTATTGTAGCACTAAAATTACCTGCTGAAAGATTAGATGCCGCTACTTGTATACCCGTTCCATTTACAAAACCAGAATTGCTGCTGTATTCAAATCCATAAGCAGTGATGACTGCACAACCAATTGAATTAATAGTTCCGCTTACCAGCGCAGAGGTAGCTGTTATTGCAGACGGTGTTCCTGTGGTTACCGATGGAGCATCATTAACGCCCACTCCGGCTGCGGGTACAGGGTAGTTCACAATACCTCCTCCATTTAAAAGAATATTTCCACTATATGATTGTATTATGGTAGGGCTAAAAATTACATAGATCAGTTTTCCGGTGAAACTATTACCTGTATAAGAAAAATTAATTGATGATGTATAAGGGCCTGCAAGGTTTTCTGAGTAAGTAAACCCTGGTAATGCGTCCACAGAAATGTTTGAGCCGGTTAAATTACTTCCATCAATCGTAAATGAATTTGCAGCCGTGCTATTATTTATACAAACATTTCCAAAAGCTGTTAAAGCAGATGTAAGTGTGATCGTTGCACCACTACTTGCGTTAATGGTGAAAAGCTGTGAATTAGAAAGTGGAGCTGCAGCACCTGTTGTTGTTACTCCTACTGTTGCAGTTCCTGAGGTTGATAAATCAGATGCGGGAATGCTGGCCGTAAGCTGTGTTGCACTTACAAAAGTAGTTGTCCTGTTTGTACCGTTCCATGTAACAGTTGAATTACCGCTGGCGAAATTTGTTCCATCAACCGTTATTGTAAAACCTGGATCACCCACATTAGCAGAAGAAGGGGTTATGGTAGTTAGTGTTGGAGAAGAAACCGGTGTTACAACAGCCCATGTTGTTCCCACTAAAACTGCATCAATCTTTTGAGTGGAAGCGTTGGCTGCCGTACCCTGCCTAAGGTAAAAGGCGCCAATAGAAAGTGCATCAGTTGCTGTACTGGTAACATTTGGAATTGTTGCTGCCCCTTCGGGCAAGCCCAAAACAGGATTTATCCATAAATTAAAGACATCATCCGTTGTTGTGGCGTTGTTAAAAATATAATTTGCAACTATAAAATAAACG
>JBDSEE010000150.1:0-14664 GCA_039920245.1 Ferruginibacter sp. | reverse complement strand
TGCATTCCACAGTTTGTTATTAAAATTGCGGCCTTGCTCCAGAGAACTTTCATCAAACAAAATATCATTACCTGCAGGCGATGCTACCATAATTCCAAAACGAACCGCATCTGCGCCATACTGGTCTATCAATCCAAGCATATCCGGACTATTGCCAAGACTCTTGCTCATTTTGCGGCCCTGCTTATCTCTTACAATACCTGTAAAATAAACCGCCTGGAAAGGTTTCTCTCCCATGTATTCAAAGCCGGCCATTATCATTCTTGCTACCCAGAAAAAAATAATTTCAGGCGCAGTAACCAATGTATTTGTTGGATAATAATATTTCACTTCGGCATTGCCCGGAGAAGAAAAACCTTTGAACACTTCAAATGGCCAGAGCCATGAAGAGAACCAGGTGTCGAGACAGTCTTCGTCCTGTTTAATAAAATCTGTGTTGGATGCTGGATGTTGAATGTTGAATTGTTCAATTGCTTTTTCATAGGTTTCTGCCACCACAAAATTACCTTCACCATCGTACCATGCAGGAATTCTGTGTCCCCACCAGAGCTGGCGACTTATGCACCAATCTTTAATATTTTCCATCCAGTGCCGGTAAAGGTTTTTAAACTTGGGCGGGTAAAAAGCTATCTCTTCATCAAGCACTGACTTTAAAGCTGGCGTAGCAATATCTTTCATACTTACCCACCATTGCAGGCTCAGCCTTGGTTCTACCACTACATCAGTTCTTTCACTATAACCTACTTCACTCGTGTAATCTTCTTTTTTTAAGAGATAACCTTTTTCTTCAAGCTCTGCTGCTATTTTTTTTCTTGCAGCAAACCTGTCTTCTCCAATGTATATCTGCGCATCAGGTCCCAGCGTTCCATCATCATTAAAAATATCTACTACTTCCAGCCCATGTTTTTGTCCAAGTTGGTTGTCATTAAGATCGTGTGCCGGTGTAACTTTCAATGCACCTGTACCGAATTCCATTGATACATATTCATCAGTGATGATCGGAATACGACGGTTTATTAATGGAACAAAAGCAAATTTTCCATGCAAATGTTTATATCGCTCATCATTCGGATGCACTGCTATAGCGGTATCTCCCATGATCGTCTCAGGGCGTACAGTTGCAATTGTTATATGGTCAATCTTAGTTGATAGTTGATTTCTGAAAGATGACAGAATTGTTTTATCTGTGGTCGGTTGTCCATTGTCTGTTGTCAATTGTCCATTGTCAATTTCATACTGCAAAAAATACAACTGCTGCTTTGTTTCTTTCCTTATTACTTCCTCATCACTCAAAGCAGTCAATGCTTTCACGTCCCAATTTATCATCCGCTTGCCACGATAGATAACGCCTTTTTCATACAGCGATACAAACACTTTTGTCACTGATGCATAATAATCCGGGTCCATAGTAAAACTGGTACGATTCCAATCAAGGCTACACCCAAGTTTTTTCAATTGCTCCAGTATTATGCCACCATATTTTTCTTTCCACTCCCACGCATAGCCCAAAAACTCATCCCTGCTCAGCGAGGATTTTGTAATACCCTTTTCCCGAAGCATGGCAACTACTTTGGCTTCTGTTGCAATTGATGCATGATCGGTACCCGGCACCCAGCAAGCATTTTTGCCTTGCATTCTTGCACGTCTAATCAGAATATCCTGAATGGAATTATTCAGGCAATGACCCATGTGCAATACGCCCGTAACATTTGGCGGTGGTATCACAATAGTATATGGCTCCCGCTCATCGGGCAGGCTATTAAAATATTGCTTATCCAGCCAGTGGCTGTACCATTTATTTTCAATTGCTCCCGGCTCGTAATTTTTTGAAAGTTCCATGCTCTTATCCCATTTAAGGGCAGCAAAAATACGAAAGGCATACCGATTTTTTTGTAACTGACTTTAGTGCTACTATTAAGCAGCGTTGTGTCACTCACTTTTACGGCATCTCATTATTCGGCAATTTTGCTTCATTGTTATCAAAAGAAAATATTCCAGAAACTAAATGATTTAGTAAGTTTGATATCCAAACAAAATATTCTTGTACGCAATAGTAGATATAGAAACAACTGGCGGCCATGCTTCATCGCATGGCATTACTGAAATTGCCATTTTCATTTTTGATGGCAACAACATTCTTCACAAATACCAGACACTAATAAATCCCCAGCAAAAAGTACCTTATTATATTACAGCACTAACTGGTATCAGCAATGCCATGCTTGCATCTGCACCTTTATTTGCTGAAGTGGCTGAGGAAATATTTAATTTATTGCAGGATAGAATTTTCGTGGCGCATAATGTAAACTTCGATTTTTCATTTGTGAAACATCATCTCAGCATAGCAGGATTTAATCTCAATGTAAAAAAACTTTGTACCGTAAGGCTATGCCGTAAGGTTTTGCCAGGGATGCCTTCATACAGTCTTGGCAATATTTGCAGGAATGTTGGTATAAGTATCCAGGACAGGCACCGGGCAGCAGGGGATGCACATGCTACCGTTATTTTATTTGAAACATTATTAGCCCGTGGTGCCGGGGAACATATATTGCAGATGCTTAAAAAATCTTCCGCAGAACAATGGCTGCCACTTCACCTGGATAAAAAAGAAATCACGGCATTGCCATCATTACCGGGCGTATATTATTTTCATGATGCTAAAGGAAAAATAATTTATGTAGGCAAGGCGGTGAACATTAAAAAAAGGGTAAGTAGTCATTTCACACATAATGAAGCCGGGCAAAAGCGCCAGCATTTCCTGCGGCTGATTACTAAAATAACTCATAAGGTTTGTGCAAATGAATTACATGCCCTGGTGCTGGAAAGTACTGAGATTAAAAGATTATGGCCCAGGTACAACTATAGCCAGAAGCAGCCTGCTCAAAGGTTTGCGCTATACCAATTTGTAGATAGTAAAGGTTATATGCGCCTGGCCATTGATAAAAAAAAGAAAAACTTGCCCGCTTTATACCAGTTTAATTTATTGCATGAAGGCATGGTGATGCTGAAGAAAATGGTTGAAGAATTTAGTCTTAATCAAAAACTTTGTTTCCTTGATAAGACACCCATCAACACATCAGATATTAAAGCAGCAGGAGCAATAGGGGATTATAACAAAAAAGTATTGTTAGCCATAAGGTCGCTTGAAGAAAAATTGCCCAGCTTCGCTATCATCGACAATGGTATTTTACAAAATGAAAAATTATGCATGTTAATGGAGAAAGGTATTTTCTGGGGTATGGGTTATGTGGATGCAACCACTGAGATTCAAAACATCTCTTATCTAAAAGAAAAAATTGAACGCCTTGCCGACAATGATTTTATTCGCAACAGCATGTATGCCTATGCCGAACAATATCCTGCAAAAAAGATGATTTTTAATGTCACGCAGTCACTTCAATAGTAGCGCCTATTTGCCGTTCTGTAATGGCATCGCATTGAGGCTTTAAAATGTCATAGCTGCCATTTTTAACCGCATATTTTCCTTTGGTATGAATCAGCATGGCACATTGTTCCGCCTGCTCAGTGCTATGCCCGCATATTTCTACCAGAGTCTCTATAACCCATTCAAACGTATTTACTTCATCGTTCCATACAATCAATACGAAAGGGGTAATTACTTCGGTATCAGTAACCAGCATTTCTTCAAATGCTGTATCTGTATTATATTGAAGGCTTGTATTCATTCCTGCTGCAAAAATAATAATATCTATTATTTTAAAGATAATTTGATTTTAATTAATTCAGTTTTTGTTTAGGACTTAATGAAGAGTAATTTTATAGGCTGGTGGATATTTAAATTAAATGTAATTCATTTATGGATGAAAAGACTTTGCAATTAAGTGCTAAAAGTGAGAAAGGTAGATTTGAAGCACTGTTTGAATATGCCTCCATGGGAATTTTAGTGGCAAATTCATCGGGTATTATTCTGATGGCTAATAATTTCCTGTTAAGCCAGTTTGGATATAGTAGTGATGAAGTGGTGGAAAAGCCCGTTGAGCTTTTGATTCCTCAACGTTATAACAGTGTACATCATAGACACAGGGATAATTATATCCAGCATCCTGAAAACAGACCAATGGGAGTGGGGAGAGATCTTTTTGCCACTAAAAAAGATGGGTCTGAATTTCCAGTTGAAGTCAGCCTCAGCCATTTTGAAACCTCGGAAGGCAGGTTTGTTATTGCATTTGTTATTGATATTACGAAGCGGAAAGAAGTAGAGAATGCTATAATTCTTCAGAAAGAACAACTGGCACAAAACAACCTAAAGATTGAGGAACTGAATGACGAACTGGAGAAAAAAGTTGAGATCCGTACCAGCCAATTAGAGAATGCTATGAAGCAAATTGAAGCCTCCAGGGATGAACTCACAAAGGCTTTGAGTAAGGAAAAAGTTCTTAGCGATTTAAAAAGCCGATTCGTTTCTATGGCATCGCATGAATTCCGTACCCCGCTAAGTACTATTTTATCTTCAGCATCTTTGCTGGCTAAATATACCGAGGCTGATGAGCAGGAAAAAAGAAACCGCCACATCGGCCGTATAAAATCTTCGGTAAATAACCTTGTTAGTATACTGGATGATTTTCTCTCACTCGGAAAGATAGAAGATGGAAAAATCGTGGCGAGGGCTGAGCAACTTGATGTGAAATTATTTATTCAAAACCTGGTAACAGAATCACAGAATCTTATCAAGCCACAACAACAAGTTAGTTATGTACATGAAGGTGGCGATATGTTTGAATCAGATTCTTCTTTTTTAAGAAATATTTTGCTGAATCTTATTAGCAATGCTATAAAATTTTCTGCTGAAGATGGCAGGATCTTTATTAAAAGCGCTATTGAAAATTCTACATTTACATTAACGGTTTCTGATGAGGGGATTGGCATATCGGAAGAAGACCAGGAGCATTTATTTGAAAGATTTTTCAGGGCTACAAATGCAACCAATATCCAGGGCACGGGCCTGGGTTTACACATAGTATCCAAATATGCTGAACTGATGAATGGAAAAATTCAATGGCAAAGTGAACTGGAAAAAGGCACTACATTCATAATTACATTTTTAAATTAGTATATATTGAAACAGCACATTTTATTAATTGAGGATAATAATGAAATAAGAGAAAATACGGCAGAGATTCTTGAATTGGCCAATTACCAGGTAACTACAGCAGTAAATGGAAAGGTAGGTGTAGAGAAAGCATTAGAGAATATACCGGACTTAATTGTCTGCGATGTGATGATGCCGGTGTTAGATGGGTATGGTGTTCTGCACCTTGTAAATAAAAATGAAAAATTAGCAGTTTTGCCGTTCATTTTTCTTACTGCAAAATCTGAGCGAAGCGATTTCAGAAAAGGTATGGAGCTTGGCGCTGATGATTATATCACCAAACCTTTTACAGATATTGAATTGCTTACTGCAATAGAAAGCAGGCTCAAGAAACAAGCATTACTCAAAAAAGAATATCCTTCAGATGCAGAAGGTATGAAGGAAATGCTGAATGAATTTGCAGGAAGAAATGCTTTGCAAAATATCACCGAAAACCGCCAGGAAAATAATTACCGTAAAAAGCAGGTAGTTTATTCTGAAGGTAATCATCCTCAGAAATTATTTTTTATCAGGTCGGGTAAGGTAAAAACATTCATAACAAATGACGATGGCAAAGGGCTCACTATTGGCTTATACGGCACTGGTGATTTTTTGGGTTATACGGCTTTGTTGGAAGAGAGTACTTACAAAGAAACGGCAGAGGCAATTGATGATACTGTACTGGCAGATATACCGATAGATGAATTCAGATTTTTACTGCATAATAACAGGGAGGCAACAGAAAAGATAATAAAAATGCTGGCAAAAAATATTGCCGAAAAAGAAACGCAATTATTAAACATTGCTTATAACTCGTTACGTAAAAGAGTTGCCAATACTATAATATCATTGCTGAATAAATATGGCAGGGGGAATGAGGCTTTCACCATACAGCTTTCAAGAGAAGACTTAGCCAATATCGCAGGTACTGCAACAGAATCACTAATAAGGACGTTAAGTGATTTTAAATCAGAAAAACTGATAGAGATCCAGGGTAATAATATAAAGATACTCGATGAAAAAAAATTGACTGCTATGCTAAATTAATCCTGGAATGCATTTGATAGAAACTTTGTAAAGCCGGTTCTTAAACCAGAAAAATTTTTTTCGAAATGATGCATTTCATTCCTTAATTTTTGTTGATGAAGTAAAACAGAATTGTTTAAAATATCATATTTTTTCAGAACAGCCTGTTGTGCGGAAATATCGTTGTAAAGTTCCTTGATAAATTCATCTTTCAAAACAAATAAATTTTGAAAGTCCTCTGCTTGTGCAAGCAAATTTTTGCTGTTGCTATCATCCAATACTTTTGCCAGTTTGGTTTTCAACAATGCATTTTCCTGCAAAAAGCTGTATAGAGACTTTTTCCAGCGCTCTGTTTCGCTGATATATTCACTCTTCCCTATGTCTATTTCCCTTTTCATTGTGGTAGCTTTAAATTTTGTTTTCAAACTTTCATATAACACTATTGACAATTTATTGTTGGTGACTGCCCCTGGAATAAAGGGCTCAGGTAAGGGATGTTTAATCCCATTCCCCGGATAATAAGCATGCAGGCAGCCAGCGACATCAATACCGGATACCATTTTCTTAATTGCTGTCTTACATTTACTGAAATTGTATTTCCAAAAAAAATCAAGGCCCACATAGCAGGCAGAGTACCCATGCCAAAAACCATCATGAATAAGCCGCTTTGATAAACTGTACCAGTAGACATTGCACCTGCCAATGCCATATAAACAAGTCCACAAGGCATTAAGCCGTTCAGCATGCCTGTAAATAAGCTGCTGCTATATCCTTGTCTTGTAAAAAACCTTGATAAAAGATTTCGGAATTCGCTCATCAGGCTATTTGTGGTCCGTGCTGCAGCATTGCTTATTGAGATTCTCGGCATCCATACAAAACATAAGATAAGCAAGCCTGCAGTTATAGAAAGCCATTGCTGGTATCCAAAAAAAACTGCTGTGTGTGCAATAGATCCGGCAATAAGGCCAAGAACTCCGTAAGTAATCATTCTTCCAATATTATACAAGAGTGCGCTGATGAATCTTGCCTGAAGCGTTAGTTGCTGAAAAGGAAGCATCAGGGCCAGTGGACCACACATGCCTACACAATGCATGCTGCCAATGGCACCCATAACTAATGCGGTAAGCAAGGCTGTTATCATTGTATAAATAATTTTTGTTGTGAATAATATTTTTTTCCTTTACTTATCCAGCTAAGTTTCATCTCATACAGGCCTTTGTTTTTATTTGTTATTGGTATTAAAAGTTTGCCTTCAGATGTTGAAACTTCTTTATGCATATCCTTCGTTTTGTCTGCAGGATAATACAACCAGATAGTTGCATCAATTTGTTGATTTTGCATTTCCGCAGGAAACACAATTTTTAATTCGTTGCCCTTTACTTCGCACTTCACTGGCTGGCTCAAATTGCTTGCTGCATTTGACTCATTTATACGCTGCTGGTATTTTAATTCCTGTTCATAATAATCTGTTGATACCAGGTCAATATTTTGTGTGGATGCTTTGAATACCATAAATATGATGCCTGCTACAAACAACACATACACAAAAACTATTTTTTTACCCCAATTCATATCTTTTGTATTTAGTTATAAACTTCAGGTCCAATGAAATTTGCTTTTACTGTTTTAATTTTTATGGTACCATCATAAATGCCTATAATAATGGGTGTTTTCCAGCCTTTTACCTGGTTACGGTTTAGTTTAATAAAAAACTGCATGGCTGTGTAATCTTCTTTTTTTATAACCTGTGCTTTATTTTCTATCATACTTATTTCTCCATTCATGTTTTCCAGTTTTAAGAATACGGGAATGTCCTTATGTGTTTTATTGGCCAGTTTCAGGTTGTATAAATTGCTTATTCTGCCATCGGGCAGAGATGTATAACTCATACCTGCTGTTCTCATCAGTCTTGCATCCAGGTCGGTGCGGCTAATTAATAAAAATGCCAGTAAAAACAACAATAAACCCAATACAGATGAATAGGCAATTATCCTACTGTTGATCTTTAGTGGTTGCTTTGTAACGATACTGTTTTCTGATGCATACCGTATCAGCCCAATAGGCTTACCGATACTTATCATTATAGCATCACATGCATCCATGCAAGCGGTACAGTTTATACATTCCAGCTGTGTACCATTGCGTATGTCAATTCCTGTAGGGCATACCCTTACACAAGCGAAGCAATCTATACAGTCTCCGTAACTATGCTGCGTGTTCAACAGTATTTTTGCATCCATTTCCATTGCATCCTACACATTTAGTATGCGTTTTTTTTGTTTTTTCTTTTATCAATTTAGCTCTTGCTTCTCCCCGCTTATAATCATAGGCCACAACAATCGAATTTTTATCAAGTAATACTCCCTGTAACCTTCCGTAAGGGCACACAACTATACATACCTGTTCCCTGAACCACCAATACACCAGGAAGAATAGGGTACTGAATCCAAGCAGGGAGCCCAGTGTACCAATACTTTGTGTTGGATGGCTTATATCAAAAAGCAATGCATCCATGCTAATGATGTATGCAAGGAAAAAATTTGCAATCAAAAAAGATATTGCAAAAAATATAATTGCTTTGGCAACTCTTTTTTTTATTTTCTCTGCATTCCAGGACATGGCAGCCAGCAGTTTTTGTTTAACAGCATCACCGTCAATCCAGTATTCAATTTTCCGGAAAATCATTTCCATAAAAATTGTTTGTGGGCATGCCCAGCCACAAAAAGCACGACCGAACACTACCGTAAAAAGAATTATAAAAACAATAAAGCATAGCATGCCGATGCCGAAAATGAAAAAATCCTGCGGCCAGAAGATCATACCAAACAAGATGAATTTACGCTGAAGGATATTGAACATGAACAGCGGTTCTTCATTTACTTTTATAAAGGGTAATGTGAAAAATAAAAACAAGTACCCAATACTGAACCAGGTACGCAGTCTATACCTATTACCCTTTGGTTTCTTCGGATAAATGAAATTGCGATTTCCTTCTTTGGAAATAGTGGCAACGCTATCCCTGAAAACTTCCTTATTTATTATTACTTCTGCCATGATACTTTCCTATTTTTTTACAACTGCCGCACTATCTACCGGGGTACTGCTTTCATTTGTTTCTTTATATAAATCACCTTGAGCGGCCTTAGCGTTCGGTGGATTAGTTCCTTTCATCGATTTTATAAAGCCAGCAAGGTTCACCATTTCCTTCGGGGAAAAATTCTTGTCCCATGCCTGCATGCCTTTGTCAGGATAGCCGTGTTTTATAGATTGATAAACATCTTTTAATGATCCATTATGTAACCAGTAATTATCTGTAAGGTTAGGCCCGGCACCGCCTTCGCCTTGTTTGCCGTGACAGGCAAAGCAGGTGGCAGTAAATATTTCTTTACCATTTGCTACCTGGGCTGCGGTTGGTATACTAATATTATTTTCATCCACACGATCAGCATTTTTTGCATTGTATTCATCCATTTGTAATTGTGCAGAAACCATTTCAGCCTGGTATTCTTCGGTAGGATTTTTTCCACTCCCCAATACATGGAAATGGAACATATAAATAAACGCTGCAATAATGCTAATATAAAATCCATACTTCCACCATGGCGGCAATGAGTTGTCAAGTTCTTTTATTCCGTCGTAATCATGATCCAATAAAATGTCCTGTTCTTTTTCTACTGCTACGGCTTTTGTAAATATCCTTTTATCCATATGCTTCCACCAGGCAGCTTTTACAACTTTCATTTTTTGCATCACTGGCATTAACTCTGACTGTAATCGCCTGATTGAAAAAAGCATAAAGACTATTACTATCATCTCAAGCATGATCACAGAAAATAAAATCCAATAGGATGTTGCATCTAAACCGCCATAATTAGTTTTTATGGTAGCCATTATTTTATCCTGCGCACTGCTTTGCATCGGCGTTAGTGCCAATACAAAAATCAGAATCGTTAATATCCTTCCAGCTGTATTGCTTTTGTCTAAAGCCTGCTTGCCAAGGGTAATTAGAACCTGGCCCATGCCCCATATAACGAAGGCAAGTACAATTGCAATGAGCATCATCAGCATAGCTAATTGATTGGAGCCAGATGCCTGTGCAGTCGCATCTTTTGCGTAGCTATCCTGGGCAAACGACACCGTGAATGATAGTATACCCAGAAGAATTGTTGTTAAAAATTTACTGTATTTAATAAATACTCTCATAATATCTATTGAATATTTTCTGATGATTTAATGTCATTGCCCAGGGGGATATTGGATAATATTTCTATTGATTTCTTATCCATCTTTTTTACAAACCAAAGCAGCACTACAAAAAACAGGAAAAAGATGAAAAGGGATATCAGTGGATATATTTGTACGCCATCAATTGTTTCGGCGTATTGTTTTATGAATTTGAACATCGCTTTTATTTATTTGTTTTACCAATATCGGTTCCCATTCTTTGCAGGTAAGCTATCAATGCAATTACTTCTTTAGTAGGTGCAATATGGATGCTATCCGTTTTCAGATTTTCTGTAATTCCTGTTGCCTGTTCCATTAAAGTAGCATTGGCAGTTTTCTCAAATCCTTTTGCATAAGGCACTCCCAGTGTTCGCATAGCATTGATCTTTGCTACTGTTGTAGAAGTGTCAAGATTTTGTTCCAACATAAAAGCATAAGCTGGCATCACAGATCCTTCGCTCATTGAAGATGGTTCCCGGAAATGCCTGAAGTGCCAGCCATTTGTTTTTTTAAGATTGCCACTACCTTCCCGTGCAAGGTCTGGTCCCGTGCGTTTGCTCCCCCATTGAAAAGGATGATCATACACAAACTCACCTGCTTTTGAATATTCGCCATAACGCTCTGTTTCACTTCTGAACGGACGTATCATTTGTGAGTGGCAGGTATAACATCCTTCCCTTACATAAAGGTCTCGGCCTTGTAATTCAAGTGCTGTGTAGGGTGTTACACTGCTAATAGTTGGTACATTAGATTTTATTAAAAAAGTTGGTATCAGTTCTATAGCGCCCCCAATGAGAATTACGATAAGGCTTAGCACCATTAGTTGAATGGGCCTTCTTTCTATCCAGCGATGCCAGTGTTCGCCTTTATGTGCAACTGCTATTTTTTCAAGTGGTGCGGCTTCGGCTTCTTCATTTGCTACCAGCTTACCAGACTTCACTGTTTTAACCAGGTTGTATACCATTATAAAAACACCGATGATATAAAGAGAACCTCCAAAGGATCTCATTGCATAAAATGGTTTCATGTAAGTAACTGTTTCCAGGAAGCTGTATTTAAGCTGGCCGCTTTCAGTAAACTGCTTCCACATACTGCTTTGTGTAAATCCTGCCCAATACATGGGTACAGCATAAAACAATATTCCAAGTGTGCCCAGCCAGAAATGGTTGTTGGCTAATTTTTTTGAATACAGGTCTGTTTTGAATATTCTTGGTATCAGCCAATACAATACACCGAATGTTAACATGCCATTCCAGCCAAGCGCACCAACATGTACATGGGCTATAATCCAATCCGTGTAGTGACTTATTGCGCTTACTGATTTTAATGAAAGCATTGGCCCCTCAAAAGTTGCCATACCATAGGCAGTAACGGCTACTACCATAAATTTCAAGATCACATCATCACGTACTTTATCCCATGCGCCCCTTAGCGTAAGTAAACCATTTATCATTCCACCCCAACTGGGGAATATTAGCATAAAAGAAAATACCACTCCAAGTGATTGTGCCCAGTTAGGTAACGAAGTATATAAAAGATGGTGTGGCCCTGCCCAGATGTATAAAAAAATAAGTGCCCAGAAATGAATGATAGAAAGGCGGTAAGAATACACCGGCCTGTTTGCAGCCTTTGGTAAGAAGTAGTACATCATTCCCAGGTAGGGTGTTGTTAGGAAAAATGCCACAGCATTATGGCCATACCACCATTGCACTAATGCATCCTGTACACCTGCATACCAGGAATAACTTTTGAATAATGTAACAGGCAACTCGAACGAGTTTACAATGTGCAATACAGCAACCGTTACAAATGTTGCAATGTAAAACCAGATGGCAACATATAAATGCCTTTCACGCCTTTTAATAATTGTTCCAAACATATTCCAACCAAATACTACCCACATTACTGTTATTGCAATATCAATTGGCCACTCAAGTTCAGCATATTCTTTTCCGGATGTCATGCCCAATGGCAACGATATGGCTGCAGCAACAATAATCAATTGCCATCCCCAGAAATGTATTTTACTTAACCTGTCGCTATACATCCTTGCTTTGCATAAACGTTGCAATGAATAATACACGCCCATAAAAATTCCGTTGCCTACAAATGCAAAAATCACTGCATTGGTATGCAATGGCCTTAACCTGCCGAAAGAACCATATTGCGTAACGTTCATCGACGGAAACACCAATTGAAGCGCAACCCATAAACCGGCAAGCATTCCTACGCAGCCCCAAAGCATGGTTGCGTAAGCAAAATTTCTAACCGTCTTATTGTCATAATAAAATTTTTCTACCTGCATGTTTAGTTTTATCGTTTTTTGATTTAGTAGATGGTTTTAATTCATTGTCAAAAAGCATCCTAACTGAAGGGGTGTAATCATCATCAAATTGACCGGTGGAAGCGCTCCACAAAAAAGCAACTAAGAATGCACCGGCAACAACAAGGCTTACCCCAAGAAGAATGAATAGTACTGACAATGGCATAGTTTAGGGGTCAAAATTATATTTATAGCGAACCGCAGGCAATGAGGCCAATCAAAAAACGGTATGATTTAAATCAGGGATTTTATTTTGCTAAAAGTCTTTTGCCGAACAGGCTACTGAACAGACTAACAAGTGCTACGATACTGATACTGCTTGCAGGCATGAGGATAGCAGCAACCATTGGAGATAATTGTGCACTGGCGGCAAATGATATTCCAATCACATTATAACAGATTGAAATAATAAAGGCAGTAGTAATAATGGCTTTGGCCGCTTTTGAATATCGAATTATGTTGCTGAGTTTATGCAGAGAATCGCCATCAATGATGGCATCGCATGCTGGTGTGAACCTGGCAGAATGATCACTTACTGCGATGCCTGCATCCGCTTGCATAATGGCACCTGCATCATTTAATCCATCTCCTACCATTAATATTTTTTTTCCGGATGCTTGTAATGATTTTATATAATTTAACTTTTGCTGCGGCGAAGAATTAAAACTAAAGCTGGCTTCTGCCCCAGTGTATTCCTGAAGCCATATTTTTTCAGATGCATTATCGCCGGAAAGAATGTGCAGTTTATAACCTTGCCTTTTAAGGTCAGAAAACATTTCTTCAAGCCCGTCCCGGTAAATATTTTGGACACTGTAATATCCTCTATACCGGTCGTTTATTTTTAAATGTACTTCCGGCGATGATTGACCCGCAGTTAGAAATTCATTGTTCATAAATAGGCGGTTGCCAAGATCTATTTTGCTTTCGGCAATGCCAGCCGTAATCCCCCTTCCTGCAATTTCTTTAAAACTATCGGCTTGTAACATTGCGATGCCCGGAAGGTTTTCTTTGATAGTAGCGCTTAGGACATGAGATGATTGAGCAGCTGCAGATTTTACCAAAGAAATTTCATATAAAGAAAGTGGGCTGCCATTGTAAGAAATTTTTGCCTGCCCGGGGCAAGTGAGCGTACCTGTTTTGTCAAAAACGATATCTGTTATTTTTCCAAGCGTTTCAATGACTCCTTCATTTTTTGCAAACAATTTATGGTTACCCAATATCCTGATAACATTACCAAAAGTAAAAGTTGCAGAGAGTAACAATGAACATGGGCAGGCAATTATAAGTACAGCTGTTACTGCAGGAAAAAGCTTTGCAGGATTAACTAAGCCCCAGTAAACTGCTGTAACAGCAGCAATGGAAAAAAGGCAGATGGTAAAATACCTGCTCCAGGGATGTATAAAAGAAGTTTGCTGATGTTTCCGGTTATGAAATACATCATTATTCCACAACTGGGTTATATAACTCTGAGACATTTCTTTAACAACAGTTAACATGATAGCAGGGCCTTTCTGCATGCCACCAGCATAAATAATATCGCCGGGTTTTTTAAAAACAGGATAGCTTTCACCACTTACAAAACTATAATCAATGTTGGCCTGTCCTTCTTTTAACACTGCATCCGCTGGTATCATTTCATCATTGCGTATGATAATGATATCTTTCAATTTTAATTGGGTTGCAGGAATGTTTTTTTCCTGGTGATCTTTTAGCGTGGTGACTCCCAATGGAAAATATGATTTATAGTTTCTGTCAAATGAAAGTGCAGCGTATGTTTTGTGCTGAAACCACCGGCCGATAAGCATGAAGAAAATTATACCGGTACCTGAGTCAAGGTATCCGGTGCCTGTGGCAGTGATGATCTCGTAATAGCTCCGGCCAAAAGTGAGTATGCTTGCAAATGCAATTGGGACATCAATATTTATATTTTTTTGAAGCAAGCCTTTGTATGCCGAGATAAGGATGCTTCCAGCACCGTAAAATATAACCGGCAGTGACAGCA
>JBDSEE010000149.1:0-8629 GCA_039920245.1 Ferruginibacter sp. | reverse complement strand
AATAAAACATTTTCATGGCTATACTTTTTTTGTCGCTGGTTGTTTGCCTTTTCCGGTATCGGGTTTACCCCCTTTGACATAACAAAGATATAAACATTTTAGTACTATGCAACACATAATACCATTTTATTTAAGGTAGTTGGTAGTCTTATGGTCCTCAATTCGTAGTATTCACTTGATAATCAATAGTATGCAATTGAAAAAAAGATTACAAAATAATTTAACCAAATGACAAACGGCAAATAAAGAATATTAAAAGGTATATTTTTAGGAGACTTTTCGGCATTTTTTCGCTACCACCTAAAAAACAAGAGCTAATGTTAAGATAAACCTAAGCCTTTCATCCCTTAACAGATTATGAGTAACATGGTATTTAGTTTGAGCGTATATGAATAATAAAACCAGAGATTATGAAACGAATTTTATATTTTATTTGCCTGCTTATCCTTTTGGTTTCCTGCGGCACTAGTAAGAATTACCTGGAAAGAAGTGATGAGGATAAAGCCCTTCAGGATGCTGTTAAAAAGCTAAGCAAATCTGCCGGAGACCAGGACGCAGCTAGTGCACTTCCTATCCTTTATAATAATATTAAACTTGCTCACCTGGCTAAAATAAAATCCTTCGCCAATAGCACTGAAATAACCCGGTGGGACAAGATTATAAGTGAATACAACGCCCTGCAAACAGCCCATGAAGCAATCATAAATTCAAGCCCTGCTTTCAAACTGGTATCGCCAGAAAATTTTGGCACCCAGCTCCTTGAAACCAAACAAGCTGCTGCAGAAAATTATTATCAATCTGCATTGGGATATTTAAACAGACCCGGCAGGGATAATGCAAAAAAGGCCTACACACAATTTAAAAAAGCAGATAAATTCATTCCGGGTTTTAAAGATGCCCAGGCTAAAACAAATGAAGCATATCAAAATGCTGTAGTAGATGTAGTAATAAACCCGGTGCAGGATAATTCATTTTTCTTTAATAGCAGTTGGGGCAATTATGGTTACAATTACAGCAACGAATATTTTCAGCAAACGCTCTTAAGGGACCTTGACAATGCAAATACAAGTAATAGATATGCCGCAAGATTTTATACCGAATGGGAGGCAAGAAGAGATAATGTAAAACCGGATTGGGTAGTGGATCTTATCCTGCGCAATATGAACATACCACCAGCCGGAGCTTACCGCTACAGCCAGAATCGTAGTGCACAAATCCAGGTAGGCACTGATACTGCTGGCCGCCCCCAATATCGTACGGTTAATGCAACTCTTAACATCCTGCGTCAAAGCTTTGATGCCAATGCAGATATGGAAGTACGCATACAGGATCTTGAAAATAATAAGACCATCAGCTATAGAACTTTTAGAGAAAGCTATCGCTGGCAGGAGGAAACAGCAACTTATAATGGCGATAGCCGGGCATTAAATTCTTATGACTGGCAAATGATAAATAACAACGGCTACAATCAGCCACGCAAAGAAGAAGTACTCAACGAACTGTACCGGAAAATATATCCGCAGGTATTGAACAATATAAGGTATAGTGTAGATTGGTAAACGAGGAATTGGATATGCTACACAAAAATGCGATAGATAATAAAGCTCATTAAATATGCAAGGCCGGTCATATAAACCAGTTGTATTACCGGCCATTTCCAACTGCGGGTTTCTCTTTTAACTACAGCCAACGTACTCATGCACTGCATGGCAAGCACATAAAATATAAGTAACGAAAGTCCGGTAGCAAGTGTATAAACCTTTGTTCCATCCGATCTTACTGCGGCGGCCATTTTCTGACGAAGGGTGGCATTATTTTCATCGGCTTCGTCACCCACACTATATAATGTAGCCATGGTTCCTACAAAAACTTCTCTTGCTGCAAACGAAGTAATTAGCGCAATACCAATCTTCCAGTCATAGCCCAATGGCCTGATAGCAGGTTCAATGGCTTTTCCAAGCTGCCCGGCAAATGAATGTTGCAACAGCTCTGTTCTTCTTTGCTTATTTACTTCTTTTGAATGAATCGAGTCGGCGGATACTGCCAGCGCATCATACTTTGCAGTTACAGCCTGCATATCTTTCCTGGGCCCGTATGTGCTCAAGGCCCATAACAATAGGCTGATGACCATGATGACCTTACCGGCATCAAAAACAAATATTTTTGCTTTTTCCACCATCGTGTATAAAATATTTTTCCAGCGTGGGCTACGATATACCGGTAGCTCAAGGATAAAAAAGCTTCTTTCTGTTGAATGTATAAACCATTTCATAACCCAGGCAACTATTAAAGCCATGACTGTACCTAGTAAGTATAGCGCCATCATCACAAGACCCTGAATGCTCAGGAAACCAAAATAAAGTTTTTGTGGAATTACCAGCGCAATCAGGATGGTGTATACCGGCAACCTAGCACTGCAGCTCATAAGCGGCGTTATCATGATAGTAAGCAGGCGCTCTTTCTTATTTTCAATATTTCTTGCGCTCATAATGGCAGGGACCGCACATGCAAAGCCACTTATCATCGGCATCACACTTTTTCCATTCAGGCCTACTTTACGCATTAATTTATCTGTAAGAAAGCTTATCCTTGCCATATAACCTGTATCCTCAAGCAACGTAACCAATCCAAATAAGATCATTATTTGCGGTACAAATATGAGGATACCACTTAAGCCGGCCAGTATCCCGTTGATGAAAAGATCACTGAACCAACTCGCAGGCAGCACTTCGGAAGCCAGACCCCCAAGTTTACCAAAACTCCATTCAATGGCATCCATAGGATATTGAGCTACCCAAAAAATACTTTGAAATAACAGGAACAATACTGTCAGTAAAATAATATAACCCCAGAAGCGATGCATGAGAATATCATCAAGCTTTTCTGTGAGTAATGATTTTTTCAGCGGATCATCTTCTACTACCGTTACCTGCATGATCTGTTTAATGCGCTGGTATCTTAATAAAATTTCTTCTGCTTGTGTTTTAGTTGGATTAAAATTATTCCGGGTTTCAATCGCTTCAATTGTTTCCTGCGTTTTTGCATCATAGTCAAATGATTCATGATTTATGAGGATATGCAGGCGGGCATAATCACTTTTATCAGGAAATGTTTCCTTTAGTTCCATTACTGATGTAGTAGCAAGGGCTGGAATCTCTATAACATCACGGGCTGGTACTGCATTAAAATTCTCACTTGAGATCAGTATTGCTTTTTTCAAAGCTGTTATGCCTTTGTGTTTCCTTGGGTTGATAGCAACCACGGGCACGCCTAGTTCTCTTTCAAGGCCAGGAATATCCACCTGTGTCCCATTCTTACGGGCAAGGTCCATCATCGTAAGACAAATAACCACCGGTACTTTCAGGTCAATTATCTGTGTGCAAAAAAGCAGGTTTCTTTTTAGATTACTGGCATCTGCTACAACTACAATCATATCAGGCTTCACATCACTATCCTGCTCTAGCATTACTTTATAAGAAACCCATTCGTCAGCCCGGCGGGGATAAAGACTGTAAGAACCCGGCAGGTCAATAATATTAGCGTAAAAATTTTCAGTTATTAGGGAACTACCTGTTTTTTTATCTACCGTTACACCTGGGAAATTCCCCACCTTCTGGTTTAATCCCGTGAGAGAATTGAACAAGGACGTCTTACCACTGTTTGGATTTCCTACTAACGCTATATTTATTTTTTTTGTCAACTGATAATTACCGGTAAAGGGATGCAAAAATACTGGTATACAGCCTTTATCGCTTACGAATTAAGAAAGTAGAACGGGCTTCGAAATATTTAACAGCTTCAACTATTTGATCCTTCATATACCTTTGATACAAATTATACTCTAATGAAATATTTGTTGCTGTTGGTTGGTTTAGTCACATCGATTTGTACGAGTGCACAAAAGTTATCCAAAGCAGATAAAAAAATGATGGAAAGCTATAAAGCATCTGTCCAATTCCTCTCTGACGATAAACTGGAAGGGCGACGTACTGGAACAACGGGAGAGAAACTTGCTTATGAATTTATTTCCAGCAAGTTTAAAGGAGCAGGTTTGACAGGTTATAATGCTAAAGATTATATCCAGGCATTTGAAGTAGCGGAAGGAAAAGAAATTTTACCCGCAAACAACTTGACTGTGAATGATAAAAAACTGGAATTATACAAAGATTATTTTCCATTTACTTATTCAGCAAATGCATCTTTACAAACTTCCGCATCAAGATCTTTAAATGAAAATGGTGCAGCCTGGTTTTTCGATTTGAAAGAACTATTGGAAAACAATTCAACCAATCCGCATTTTGATCTGAAGCAGGCAATCATAGATGTTGCGACTAAAGCAGCACAAAAAAAGGCCACCGCCTTGTTAGTGTTCAATTCGGCTTCCATAAAAGACAATCTTGCATTTGACCCGAAAGACAAAAATGCTATAACAACCATACCGGTAATTTATATTCTGCCGGCGGCCATTGAAAATTATTTCAGGGACTCTACCGCTTTTTATAATGTAACACTGAATATTACCATAGCAGAAAAAAAGCGAACAGGACATAATGTTGTAGGATACATAAATAATAATGCGGCGTCTACCATAATCCTGGGAGCACATTATGATCACTTGGGTTATGGTGAAGATCATAATTCTTTGTACACTGGTGCCACACCAATGATACACAATGGAGCTGATGATAATGCCAGCGGCACCGCCGCCCTGTTAGAACTGGCAGGCTGGCTTAAAAATTCAAAACTTAAAAAACATAATTACCTTTTCATTGCATTTTCAGGAGAGGAACTTGGGCTATATGGTTCAAAATATTTTACAGAACATAGCAATATTTCCAATATAAATTACATGATCAACATGGATATGATAGGCAGGTTGAATGATAGTACACATGGTATTAATATAGGTGGTTATGGCACATCACCACAATGGGCTTCTCTCATACATTCAAATGATAAATATTTTAAGATAAAATTAGACAGCAGTGGCAGTGGTCCGAGTGATCATACATCTTTTTACAGGAAGGATATTCCCGTTTTATTTTTCTTTACCGGCGCACACAGTGATTATCATAAACCTACTGATGATGCAGACAAAATAAATTATACAGGCGCTGTACAAGTGATCAACTATATTAAAAATATTATTGCCAAATCCGAACCTATGGATAAAATGGTCTTTACTAAAACCCGTGAAGCCGCCAGCGCCGGGCGATCAAGTTTCAAAGTAAGTATGGGCATTATGCCGGATTATACATTTAATGGTAATGGTGTTTTAGTGGATGGTGTAAGTGAAGGCCGGGCAGCACAGAAAGCTGGTGTAAAAACAGGAGACATCATTTACCAGTTAAATGATTACAAATTTTCGGATGTGCAAACCTATATGGAAGCCTTGTCCAAATTTAATAAAGGAGATGCAGCACGGGTAAAATTAAAGCGTGGAAAAGAAGAACTGTATCTTGATATAGTATTTTAAATGAACAATAATGAAACTGCGAATTGATAACGAATCACTTGCTGCAGAGTTTTTTGAGGACGCCAGGTTGCTGGGCATTGTTGCGCCGGTAAAGGATTATGTATTTACCTGGAATTTAAATCAAAGACTGGGCTTTAATTTCAGGCTAAATAATGCGCTGGAAATACAGCTGCGTAAAAAAGAAAGAAATTATTTTTTTGCTGTTTATTATTACCGGGTACCGGGAAGCAATGCTGAACATTTTTTGTACAACAACCAACATGACGGTGAGTTCTTACTCCCGGAATTCAAGCACCTGGATTTTTTATGGATAACCAAAAGTGAAGAGGTAAATACTGAAGCAATGAGGGCTTTACAGCAAACCATAAGGCTTCTGCCAGCCGTACAATTGGTCACAGAAATGACACACGAAAAGATAAGAAACAAGCAGCACCTCATACTTTAAATACTTTATTATACCCGTTCGAACGGCGCTGGCCGGGCGGACTTTTCTATCAATTACTTTATATACTTTTTTTTACTTACTAAATACTTAACCATCATGTGGACAGAAAAAAACAATTCACTTTACCGCAAATTTGAATTTAAAGATTTCAGCGAAGCATTTGCATTCATGACAAGGGTTGCCTTAGCAGCAGAGAAAATGGATCATCACCCATTATGGACCAATGTATATAACAAGGTGGAGATCTGGTTGAGCACCCATGATGCGGGAGATGCAGTAACGGAAAAGGATCAAAAGCTATCTAAAAAGATTGATGCGCTGGTTGCTTCTGTTTGACTACATTTTGTAGAAGTGTTTCATTTTTTTCAAGAACTCTTCTTTTTTTCTGCGGCTCACTTCCAATTCCTTTTTATTTGATAAGACGACTGTTCCGCCTTCGCCACGTAAATATTCTTTTACATGCAGGAGATTTATAAGATATGATTTATGTATGCGTATAAATCCACAATCCTCTAGTAGTTCTTCATATTCATGTATGCTTTTAGCAGTGCATATTGAGCTGCCCGCCGTGAAATGAAAATTTGTATAATTACTGGAGGCTTCGCAGTATAAAATGTCTTTAAGTTCCATCACCTGGAAACCTTTCAGGGAAGTAATGCATAATTTCATTTCACCCGGGCTTTGGGTTTTTTGCAGGTTGTGTAACAGGGCTGAAATATTATGATTGATCTCTTTACTATTGATGCGTTGGGCGGCACGCTTTACCGATTCCACAAGCAGATCTTCATCTATAGGTTTCATAAGATAATCAACAGCGCTGTACTGGAACGCCTGGAGGGCATAATCATTATGGGCTGTAACAAAAATGATCTCGAATGGAATTCCTTCCAGTTCTGCCAGCAATTCAAAACTGTTTTTTCCAGGCAGAGATATGTCTAGGAATGCAAGTTGTGGAGATAGTAATTCAATCTTGTCCAAGGCATCATCAGCATTATTGCATTCTGCTATCACTTTGACTTCAGGGCAATACTCATTCAATAGTTTTTTAAGTGTACCAATACCCCGGGCTTCATCATCAACAATAATAGAATTTATCATACAATGTTTTTAAAAAGATAATCGCAAAATAGCAATCGTTCCATGCAAGTTTTCATCTTTATCAGCCTTGTCAATAAAACTAAGTGAGCAATTCATATGGTATTTTTCATTAAGCATTTGCAACCTGTTATGGATATTGGTTATGCCAATAGATCGATGCGTTGCTGCTATCTTTCCCGGCTTTTCTACATGATTTATTCCAGGTCCATTATCTGATATTTCACAAACTACATGATGTTCCTCTTCGTAAAATTTTATTTCCAGAACTTTATCACCAGTCGTATTTTTTAATCCATGCCAGATAGCATTTTCCACTAATGGCTGCACCAGCATGGGGGCCATTTTCCGGTTATCCCATTCCATGTTCTCATCCATTGCTATGCTAAAGGTAAAATCGTCAAAGCGTATTCTTTCCATTTCAAGATATTGTTCCAGGTGTAATACACACTGCTTCACTGAGATAAAACTCTGGCTTGATTGTTCCAGCGTAGTGCGGATAAGCTGGGCAAACTTGCTTAAATAGCGGCTTGCATTTGATTTATCATCATCCCATATCATTTCCTTAATGCTGTTCAACGCATTAAAAATAAAATGTGGATTCATTTGCGCATGCAGGCTTTTCATTTCCAGTTCCGCCAGTTCATTATCAATATTTGCTCTTTGTTTTATCCTGTTCACCCTTGCTTTATATAGGAGAAATATTGTTGTCAATAAAAGCAGGCTTGCAATAATAATAAACCATGCAGACCTCCAGAAGGGAGGCCTAATATGAATATGCAGATCAATGACCTGTGGCGTCCAGCTATTTATTTTAGAAGCAACCATGAACTCTATCTCGTGGTTACCTGCGGAAAGATTGCTGAGAATAAAATTTTTCTGGGTGCCTGCATATTGCCATGCAGTTGTTTCATTTTTTTTAAACCGGTAATAATATTGTTCTTCAAAAGCATTGCTATAATTTATGCTGGCAAGGCTTACCACAAGGTTATTTTCACCTGGTTGCAGGTTTATATATCCTGAAGGATGATAGATGATATCTTTTTCATTGATGCGGATATTTTCAATAAAAAATGAAGGAGCAGAATTATTTTTTTTAAAATTAAATGGATCAAATCTCAGAACACTATTGCTGAATGGGGCATATAATTGATTGTGGGTGCTGTCAAAATAAAAACTAAATCCCGTAAAGTATTCTTCAGGATTATCTTCATTCATATTCCCGTATGATACAATTTTTTTTGTGTCAATATTATAAGTGGCCAGGCCAGATGCAGTTCCAATCCATAAAGTTTTTTGAATTAAGTACAAAGCCAGGATATTATTATCAGGCAATCCATTACTGCGGCTTAATTGCTCGAATTTTTTTGATGATGGATCATAAATAATAAGCCCGTTTTCGGCAAGTCCAAAGTACATGACTCCATTTGCATCAAAGACAAGGCTTAATACTTCTTTGCGGGGGATCTTCATTGTAGGAAATGAGTCCATCTTAATGTCTATCGCTCGTTTCTGCAAATTATATCGGCTCATTCCATGGCCACATAGCCAGGTATTATTTTCATTATCTGTAACCATATTTCTTACAGTAAGAATATCAAACAGGGGATTTG
>JBDSEE010000148.1:0-28398 GCA_039920245.1 Ferruginibacter sp. | reverse complement strand
GATCCAATTACGGCAGGCCATTGAGCAGGCTCACCTGTACATGACCACAGCTTATGAAAAATATAACATCACCGCAGAGCAGGTGAAAGCATTTGAAGAATCCTTCCATGCTGCAGAAATAAAATTCAACCTGGGGGCAATCAATAGCGTGGAATATTTAATTGTAAAAAACAATCTTGACAAGGCTACACAGAATCTTACCATTGCCCGTTACGAATATTTACTCAGAACAAAAGTGCTGGATTTTTACCAGGGGAATTTGAAATAATTATTACCCGATATTTTTTTTAAAAGATTGGGCCACGGTGTAAAGGTTACCATATTAAATCGAAAAATAATTGTTTAAGGCTTCAATACTTCCTGCAATATGATGCTGGTTTAATCAGTTGCTACCTGTCTACCCATTTTCTGAACTCTGGCGCTTTATCACGGCTCACATCTGTTTGCATTTTTAATGGGGACTTAAAGAAAACGGTGAGCTTTGCATTTTCCTGTGGCTTTATGCTTTGTATAGCATCAATATTTAAAATACATTGGCGGTTTGCCCTGTAAAAAATAGCAGGATTTAAAAGAGATTCAATCTCTTCCATGGTTTCAAAATTGAGTATATGTCTTTCGCCAGAAAAAGTATACAGGTAATGAAGATTTTCTTTGTAAAAACATGCAATGTCTTTAGTGTTTACCGGCATCCATTGATTGCGGGCATGTACCATAAATTTTTCTTTGTATAAGTTATTAATGCCCGTATGCTGCTGATTAATGGTTTGTATCAATAACTTTATATCGGTGGGGTAAGCTGTTTTGGATTCAAGGATAGTCTTGCATTTTTCAATAGCATTTTTCAATTCAGCTTTTACGATTGGCTTTAATAAATAATCCACTCCATTCACTTTGAATGCTTTTACTGCATACTGATCATATGCTGTCGTGAACACTACAGGGCAATTGATCTTAAAATCATCAAACAAAGAAAAACTGATACCATCTGATAACTGTATATCCATAAAAATAAGGTCAGGTTCAGGGTGTTCCATAAACCACCTGCGTGCGGTTTTCAGGCTTGGTAATATGTCTATTACTTTTAAGCCAGTATCTACTTCTGCGATTGTGGCTTCCAGTTCCTTAGCAAGCAGGGTTTCATCTTCAATGATCAGCACATTCATATCAATGGAATTTTAACGATAAATAAATGCTCTTCTTTTTTAATAATCAGCGAGCGGTCATCTAAATATTTATAAAGCGATTCAAGATTTTTCAAACCATATTTATTAGAGGTTTCAACAAATTCCTTTTCCTGCAAATTGTTTTGTACAATTAAATAATTGTCTGATGATGATATTTTTATTTCTAACGGGCAGACAGCATCAATCAGGTTATGCTTAATGGCATTTTCTATCAGGTTTTGTAGAATGACCGGAACAATTTTTTTATGAAATATATCTTCGGGCACATCAATGTTTACCTGTAACCCTTTACCAAAGCGTGTTTGCTGGAGATCAATATATGTTTGCACAAATTTAATTTCATCACTTAGCGGCACTAGTTCACTTTCTGTGCTTTTAAGAATGTACCGGTAATTCATTGATAAATTATCAAGAAAATCGGCAGCAGATTCTTTATTTATCCTGATAAGGCTTCGTAAAGAGGTGAGTGAATTAAAAAGAAAATGGGGGTTAAGTTGTTGCTTAAGGCTTTCATACTGCACAACTGCTTTTTCCTTTTCAAGTATTTGGGTTTTACTTTTTAAAGCAAAAATATTTTCGTTTTGTTTTATCCTGTATTTGTAAATGATATAGAATAATGATAACAATATCCACACAAATAATATTTTGAACCATATAGTTTTATAAAATACACTGCTAATATGAATTTGTAATGTTTTGCCTGGTTGGTTCCATGTTTCGTTTGATGATGATTTGTAATGCAACACATAATCGCCGCCGGGCACATTTGTATAATTTCCTGTTCTTTCATTTGTATAAGTCCATTCTTTGTCGAAAGGCTCCAGTTTATATGCATACCGGGTTTGGCCGGCGTTTGCATAATTAAATCCTGTTAGTTCAAATGAAAAGAAATTCTGATCATACTTTAGAGATAGAGATTTTAAATTTTCTGCATTGTTTCCAAAAGCAAGCTCTTTATTAAAAACTTTTACGGATGAAATATACACATCTACGGGCTGGTTGAATACCTTGTAATCATCGGGATTGAAATACAAAAACCCTTTGAGCATTGGATAAATAAAATTACCATCACTTGTTTTAAAAGCTTCCTGTTCATTTACCTCTAATGCAGGCAGTCCATCTTTTATGGAAAACATCGTGAAGGATCTTCTTGCACTATCCAACTCATACAAACCCTTACCCGTGCCAATCCATAACCTGTCATGCTTATCCATCAGCAGCGACGAAGTATTTATAGTGAACCCCTGTTCTTCATTATAAAAAGTAAATTTTCCCGTAGCGTTATTTATCATAGAAAGCCCATCTACACCTGCAATCCAAATATTCCCGGCTTTATCCTCTGCAAAAGATCGTACATTTTTATTGAATGCTTTAGGTGGATTAACTTGGGATACCGTTTTCTTATTTGGATCATAAAAGAAAATTCCATCCCGGTATGTACCAAACCAAAGTCGTTCTTTACTATCCCGGAAAATGCTTTGTACGTTTTTGGTTCGTAACGTTTTAAAAATAATATCATTTTTAAAATTATAGAATGCGTTGCTTTTATAATCGTACCGGAAAAGACCATCCCGGCAACCTATCCAGATATTTTTATTTTTATCCTGGATTATAACTTTATAAAAAGATGCTGGCACAGAATCTTTTGCAGTAAAAAATTCTACCTGCCCTGTGGCAGGATGAAACCGGTTTAAGCCCAGTGCAGTACCGATCCATAAAAGATGATGATCATCATAAAGTAGAGAGCGAACGGAGTTAGAATAAATGCGGGCAGGGTTTTCTTTATTGTTTTGGAGGAAACTGTAATTGCCGGTTTCCTTGTTGTAATGCGAAACCCCATTTACTCCACCGAGGTAAAGATTTTTATGCTCATCTTCAGCCACAGCCCTGCTCCAGCCGCCTGATAACACAATATCGTTTTTCAAAATAGGCGGTAGTGTATGAAAGAGATCATTATCTGGTTGAAAATAATTAACACCATAACCTTCAGTGCCCACCCAAATAAAATCTTGTTTATCCTGGAAAATATTGGTGACATTGGACGATGACAATGATTGCGGTTGTAATGCATTGTAACCATAAAAAATAAACCGGTTTGTTGTAGTATCAAATCTTCCGAGGCCCTGTTCTGAAGTGCTTATCCAGGCCCTTTGTTGCCTGTCAATAAAAAATCCATAAATATGATTGTTGGAAATTTTATTTGTTAACCCAGGATATTCTTTTAAGGTATTATAATCATGAGATATAAAAATTAGCTTACTACCATTGGCACCGTAGCTCAACCAAATATTACCATCTTTATCTACTGCTATTTTTTCGATTTGACCCGGAAGATTTTTAATTGGCAATAATTCTACCTCATTTAATTGAGGCCGGTACAGTACAATCCCGGTATCAACAATAAAGTAAATTCCTTTGGCGCTTTGAAAGAAAAAATCAATGACAGGTTTACCAAGTAAAGCTGCTGAATTATTTTTTAATCTCTTAAAAGGAAAATTTACCTGTGCAGTTTTTGTATTAAATATAGCAGCGCCAGTAGCTGTAGCAAGCCAGAGGGAATCCCTGTTACCCTGTACAATCTTGCGGATGTGTAAATCTTTCGTGGATTGTTGTAAAATAAAATGGTTGGTTTCAAAATCATAGCGGTAGAGGCCATTGCTAAAAACAAACCACAGTTTATTTGATGAATCATTTAAAATACCCGTTACATTATTCTCGGGTATGGAGAAGGTATCTTTAGCAGCATGCAAAAAAACTTTTACATTATACCCGTTATACCTTGATAGGCCACTGACTGTTGCAATCCAGATATAACCATATTTATCCTGTGTAATGCCACGTATCACGCCGTTACTCAATCCATCGCTTGTAGTCACATGCCTGAAATTAAATTCCTGGCAAAAATTTTTCTGGCCACTTAATATTAGCACTACCAGGATGATACTTCTGTAGCAATACCAACCTGATAATTGTAATTTATAAATTTGTTTAGTCATAAAGGATTTGCCTAAGGCTGATGCCCCAATCATTGAAACTGGCTAAAAATTAAAACAAATATTTCAATCGCATTTTTTATTTCTGAAAGCGCCAACGTTTGAAAAATTTATCAAAGTTGTTGAAAGTTAGTTCCACCGTTCATTGTTTAAAAGAGCCAGCCCAAAGTAGAGAACGAATAAAAGCGCTGGGATAGCTAAAATAAGCAACAATTGTAAACCTAAAGCGCCATGATGATGAGTTTTTAACCAAATGCTTCCGCAAAGGATAGCAATAAGGAAACATAATATCAGTAACCATACACCCAGGTTATTTGTCCCAACAGTTCCATCTAATAAGCCCTCCACGAAGAAATAAATAATCGTTATTGAAACAATAGCGTCAACGGCCCAGGCGATTTTGAATAAAGTCATTTTACTTTTATTTATAATTATCAACTTTTATTTCTTTAGCAATCGATTGTTGAAAAAGATTTTTTTGACCTTGCAAAACATTTTCATGATTACTTTATAGGAGAGTGTTGTGAATAGTTTTGATTACAATCCTAACTTGATTTTTATTAATTCAATATCTTTTTTAAGTAATGCATTTTCTTTTCGTAAATCTTCAATCATTGTTTGCTGTTCTTTGATAGACTCTACAAGAATAGGCACCATGTGTGTGTATGATACTGCTTTAATGCCGTTTGAATTTGTGCCAACAAGATCAGGGAATACCTTTTCAAGTTCCTGGGCCAGGAAGCCGATTTGTTTTGTAGAGTCCTTTGTTTTGTCCTTCCAGAAATAATTATAGCTGTTAACTTTCAACAAGCTTTGCAATGAATTTTTTAAAGGAGAAATTTTTTCTTTCAGGGTTTCATCTGAAGTTTCATAAAGCGCAAAACACCATACATCGCCAATGAATTCTGTATAACCATCACCATATAATTTTAACACATCCGTCCCTCCGTAATTGAAATTCATATTAGAAGTTCCTATAGTTGCCGCCGGTTTTCCCGCTATTACCCATGTGCTCGGGGAAGCCGTATTGGAAAATTTTAATCGGGCGAAATCATTTACATTTTCTTTTAATTCAAGTAACGGAAGGGTACTGGTTATTCTCTTAGCAATTTGCATGATACCATTAGTCTGTAATATCTGGGTATCAAATTCTCCATAAATTAATGGAGTAGTAGTGCTGGAATTTGAAATGTATAACCTATTGTTGCTTGTCTCATAATAACCTGCAAAATATCCTAAAGACACATTGCCGTTTCCATATAAATTTTCATGACCTGCAGATTGGCCAATAAAAGTGTTATTATTTCCACCTACATTTTTAAATCCGCTACCCAGGCCATGGAAAATATTATTAGAGCCCATTGTATTACTAAACCCGGCTTTATAACCAAAAGCAAGATTGCTTCCACCAGTGGTGTTAGAGTAACCAGCCTGGTTACCAACAAAATTGTTGTAACTACCGGTTGTATTTAAAGCACCGGCTTTGTACCCATCAAAATGATTATTAGCACCCGATGAATTAGTATAGCCAGCCCTGTATCCAATAAAATGATTATAGCTTGTAGTATTTTGTAAACCAGCTTCTATCCCTATGCTTGTGTTTTCATCAGCAGCTAAGGATGACAAACCACTGTTGTATCCTACTGCAAGGTTCCTTGATCCTGTAACGTTATTAAAACCAGTTCCAGAGCCAATAAAAACATTTAATGTACCGGTTGTGTTATTATTCCCTGCCCTCATTCCTTCAAAAAAATTGTCGCTTGCCGTATTGCTGTAACCAGCCTGGTATCCAACAATATGATTACGATGACCAGTAATATTTGTAAAGCCTGCATCAGAGCCGCTGAAATAATTGTAATTGCCTGTAGAATTATAATATCCCGCTTCGTAGCCTACAAACTGGTTATCAAGGCCAGTGGTATTAGAATGACCGGCAGCGTGTCCTTCAAAATGATTTTTACTCGCTGTGTTGAAAAGCCCCGCCTGGTAACCCACCATATGATTGTCGTTACCAATGATATTGTTATATCCTGCCTGCAAGCCACTGGAATAATTATTCTCACCGGTAGAATTTTTGAACCCGGCCTGGGGGCCAATAAAAATATTTGAGTTCCCGGTTGTATTTTGATAGCCGGCCTGGTATCCTAAAAATAAATTTGAACCACCAGATGTATTTGAATAGCCAGCAGCAGAACCGCTGAAGTAATTATAATTCCCTGTTGTATTGCTATAACCTGCTTTGAAACCGGAAAACTGGTTGTTATTGGCAAGGTTATTATAACCGGCCTGTAAGCCATCCATATGGTTAAAGCTACCTACATTATTGTAACCTGCTTCGTACCCAACGATATGGTTATAAGTTCCACCAGTACTATCTGCTTTGCTGGCTTTATAACCAATGACTGTATTGTTATTTCCGGGAGTAAAACGAAAAACCTGCTCACCATTTGCCTTTGCAATTAATGGTTGATTATCCGTGGTTCCAATAAAATTCTGTAAAGGATTAATGGCTGTATTTCCTGTAGTGCTCCACCCTGTAAGATTAGCGCCGCTTGCTCCCAGTTGTGTCCATGCATTGCCATTGTAATAATAAAATCCTGCAGTACCATCCGTTTGATATACCTGCAGGCCGGTGGCGGGAGCGGGAATGGCAGAGCGCTGTGCTGATGTCATGCGTGGGATGAGAAGACCTTTAGTTGTACTGCTCACATCAAGCATTGCACTTGCATTGGGAGTATTGTTGCTGTTGTTGATTGCAACAGATTGCTGCGCTTTTAAATTCATTTTTGCTATTCCAAAAAGGAAGAAAAAAATAAAATGTTTCATAATAAATGTTTGTGATTATTTAATTACAATTCAAATATGGCTCGTCTAAAAATCGCAAGAAAACTTTAGTGATTGTAAGGTGTAAATATTCTGTGCAGTGGTAGCTTAAAAACCTTAAACCGTTCGGGGAAATAAAATAAAAAAAAGGAGTTTGTTTTTAATCCAGTTGATTGTAAAAGAAATTATAGGAAGTTATTTTTTCTAATAATGGTAAATATCCAAAATATTAAAACGATTCCGTCTTCATAAACAACGATTGGAAAGAATTTCTGCACCACAGGATCACAAAACATTTTTTCTTTTTTTCCATCGCCGCAGATTTGAATTCTATTAAAATAAAACTGATGAAAAAAATATTATTCATTTCTATTATTATCCTTTTACAAGAATTTTCATTTGCTCAAAACGTAGGCATCAATACAAATACTCCTCACACCAAAGCTGCATTGGACATTAGTTCCACAGACAAAGGTGTGATCATACCCCGCTTGCTGCAAGCCGCCAGGATGGCTATGTTTCCTGTACCTGATGCAACGGCCAAAGGCATGCTGGTATATCAATACGATGGCATACCTGGTTTTTATTTTTATGACGGTAGCACATGGACAATATTGACCAGCGGTTCCCAGCCACAAAGCGCTTTATGGTCTTTAAATGGTAGCAATATTTACAACAGCAATGTTTCCAATGTAGGACTACAGAATAATACAACCCCGCTTGCACCATTAGCATTTGCAAATGTTCTTGGTAATAAAATGGCATTGCATGCTACCTCAGATTCCATTCAATATGGTTTAGGTTTACAAGCTAATCTCATGCAACTATATGCAGGAACAGCCCAGGATGACATTTCTTTTGGGATAGGTAGCAGCCTGAAATTTGCAGAGAACATGCGCATTAAAGGAAATGGAAATGTAGGCATAGGAACATCCAGCCCTTTAAAAGCTAAGCTTACAATTAATGGAACTGTAGGTGCAGTGAATACAATTTTTGGCGATAACAGTAATGGCGTTGCCATAGAAAATAATTACCCCGGTATAGGTTTGAATACATATTTCAATGGTAGTCGCAAAGCAATCGGTAACGGTTACGGCGGCTTGCTTAGCCAGGACCCCGTAAATGGAAATTTAATGCTGCTTTCATCATCTGTTGCAGGCACATCAGGCAATAGCCTCGCATTAAATTATCGCATGCTGGTAAATAAAGATGGTAACATTGGTGTCCAGGGAAATACAAATCCGCTTGCTCCTTTATCATTTTCAAATGCGCTTGGCAATAAATTAGCACTTTGGTCAGCCAGTGATTCTGTACAATATGGTATGGGATTACAGGCCGGCAACCTGCAATTATATGCGGCTCAATCGGCCGATGATATTTCATTTGGAACGGGAAGCAGTATCAAATTTAAAGAGGGCATGAGGCTCAAAGGAAATGGTGCCCTCGGCATTGGAACTTCTACACCAGACAATAGTGCTGTATTGGACCTGCAAAGTAATTCAAGGGGTTTGCTTATGCCGAGGATGACAACTGCCCAAAGAAAAAGCATTGCATCACCTGCACAAGGTTTATTGGTATTTGATAATTCCAAAGGCTGCATTTATATGTTTGACGGCACACAATGGCTACCGCTTGGCGTTAGTTCAGCAGTTACAGCTACAGCTCAATATAAATCTGCCAGCGAAAGGTCTGCCTCAGCCGGCTTTGGAAATGCTGTATCCGTTTCAGGTGATTATGCTGCTATAGGTTCATCCAATCAATCGGGCAGTACTTACAAGGACACAGTGTATATTTTTCAAAAAGTAAATGGCATGTGGCAACAACAGGCAAAATTAAATGGCTCAGACCAACTAGCAGGAGATGCATTCGGCTGGAACGTAGCAATGAGTGGAAACTACCTGATGGTGGGCGCAAAAAAAAGAAATGCTAACCGGGGTGCAGTCTACGTATTTCATTTTAATGGTAATGCCTGGTTGCAGGAAACCATAATAACACCATTATTTGAGCAGGCTGATAATTTATTTGGAACCACCATTGCTATGAACGGCTTAAAAGCTGTAATTGGAGCAACGGGTTATAAATCCAACGGGATAGAAGTTGGTACAGCTTTTTGTTTTGAAAAAACCGTAGGCGGCTGGCAACAAGTGCAACAACTTTTTGGGTTGAACACCGCTATGGACTTTGGTGAGAGCATCAGTTTCAGCAATAATAATCTTTTGATAGGTGCCCCGTTTACAAACACTGGTATAAATTTTTCTACAGGTATGGTTTATTATTTCCGCTGGGTAAATAATAGCTGGCTTGCAAGTGGCTCTATAGCAACAAATGTAGCTTCGCAATATTTAGGTTGTGCTGTTGTCGCTACAGATGATTACATGTTTGCAGGTATGAAAGGTGCTTCAAGTTCCATGGGTACAGTGATGGTTTTACAAAACAACAGCAACCTGCTTACATTAAAAGCGAATATTGATGCACCCAATAGTATTGGTACACAAGCCAGATGGTTTGGTACTAGTTTAAGTTTTTCAAATGATATGCTTGTAGTCGGAGCACCTGGTTTTATAAATGATAATGCTGCATGGGGAAGAGCATTTATTTATAAGATGGCAAATGAAAACTTTGCAGATGCGGATAAATGGCCCTTGTATAAAGTTTTAATTGATAATAACAATCCTGCTGTTGGAAATTTCTCTATCATAGGTAATCAATCTGCTATAAGTGGTTATGAGCTTATATTGGGAAACCCCAGTGCCGACAAAGCAAAAGGAAAAGTTTTGTTTTATGATCTTGAGTAAAGAAACATATTCCAAGCATTGCCTTTCCCTGGTGATTAAAGGACGAGCATGCCGTTTTTATCAGTGTATGATACCTGTTACTTTCATTCCCGTTATATACAACGAGGCAAGTAAAAAACACATTAAGCCAAGCTTCATGCCAAGCGTAAATCCCTTCACTTCAGGATACATTAACCCAGAGAAGCAAATGGCATAGTAGGTCATAAAACCGGTAACAAAAATTGTAATAGAATAATCTGCAGAACCCGTGATAAAAAACTTTACTAAAGAAAAAGCAGCAATGATAATCAGTAAAACATTTAGCTGCGCTGCCAGGTAAGTATTGATTAAAATATGTTCCCAGAAATTATATTTATTTTTTCGGAATAGCAGCCAGGTCACCAATCCTGTAAGTGGAATCATTAAGAAAATAAAGACACCCTGGTAATGAGAAAAAAAAGATTGGTGGTCTGCCATGCCGGAAGTATTGCCGGGGCTACTTAATTTTTGTATCAGCATGCGCACTTGCGTAACTACCACCGCACTTATGGCCGACATCAGGATAACATAACTGAACGGCCTATCAAAACGGGCTCTCTTTCCAGCAAGGTATTCCTGCAGCGCCTTTGCTGGCCGAACCAAAAGTTGTAAAAAGGTATAGGGAAATCCCTTGTCTACATGCAGAACAGAATGCGGGATATCATGTAAAAAATAAAGTGCATTGATCCGATGTACTTTGGCGGCCTGCCCACAATTTGGACAAAAGTTTCCTTCAAAAAATTCGTTGCAGTTTTTACACGTAATGGTCATAGCATCAAATGTAAAACCCAAAAGGGAAACGATGAAATCTAAAACTACCTTGGTCATTTTAGTGGCCTGTATTTAGGGAAATGGAAATTAACCCGAGATAGTATTCCATATCAGTATTCTTTTGCAAGATTTTATATGTCTGGAATTTATGAATTTTAATTTTTTAGAATTTTTTAAATGTTTTTTATGGTGATTGATTATAGCGAATGGTTCATGGACAAGAACCACTGCGAAGGCATTTTAAATAATTATTACCTGAATTAAATCTTTTTTCAAACTTTATTTTTTGAGAATTTTTTTTTATGCAATGGTGTATTTGTATTAACCTTAATTAACGATAAATCAATTTCCCTTAACCTATACTTACAGCTGATGAGAATAGTTTCGTAGCCAAATTATAGCTATGAACAAATTTTGCTTTTTGATTTTATTAACCATGAATGTTTTTTCGGCATCGGCACAAAAGAATGGTACTATCAGGGGCGTTGTAATCGATAACTTATCCAGGCAAACACTGGCTTATGTTACCGTTACACTGATGGAAGCAAAAGATTCTTCACTTGTATCGTTTTCCATGACTGATGACAATGGGCGCTTTGAGTTTAAGAATATTCATAATGGCAATTACAGGCTCATGATAAGCCGTGTGGGGTACCATAACAGCAATAGCCTTGTGAGCATTACTGATGAACAAAAACTTGCGGATCTTGGTAACCTGCTTATGCTTGATATATCTAAAACTTTAAATGAAGTAGTGGTGAAGTCCGATGCACCACCAGTAACATTGTTAGGCGATACTATTCAATACAATGCAGGCTCTTTTAAAACAGTGCCCAATGCAAACGTGCAGGACCTGCTTAAAAAATTACCGGGAATAAAAGTAGAAAAAGATGGTACCGTAAAAGCACAAGGTGAAAAAGTAAACAGGGTATTGGTGGATGGAAAAGAATTTTTTGGAAATGATCCTAAAGTGGCCACACAAAATCTACCTGCTGATGCAGTGGATAAAGTACAGGTATATGACAGGCAGAGCGACCAGGCACAACTTACCGGTTTTGAAGATGGCAATTATGAAAAGACCATCAACCTGAAACTGAAAAAAGATAAGAAGAAAGGTATGTTTGGAAAAATAAATGCAGGTGCAGGAACCGATGATCGTTATGAAAGCAAATTCAATATCAACTCATTTAAAGGAGCAAGGCAGGCCTCTGCCATCGGCATGGCCAATAACGCCAATGCAGAAGGTTTTTCTTTTATGGATATACTGAATTTTACGGGTGAGTTGGGCAGGATGCAACGAAATGGCGGTGGCAGTATAAATATTTCCTCTGATGATGCAGCATCCATGGGAGTGGGCGGCGGCAGCAATACAGTGATAAGAACTGCATGGGCAGGTGGCTTCAATTATAATAATATCATAGGTATCAAAACAGATCTGCAGAGCAATTATTTTTACAACCATTATAATCCGAAGACAGAGAGCCAGGTTCAACGACAGTACTTTCTCCCCGATTCATCTTACTATTATAACCAGCATTCTATAACTAATAATTTAAATGATAATCACCGGTTAAATGCAAATGTGCTTTACCAGATTGATAGTTTCAATTCCATCCGGGTTACGCCTTCATTCTCATTTCAAAAAACAAACAATAGCTCTTCAAATGACTATCGCACAAATACAGAAGATGGTTCACTAACCAACCAGGGTTTTAGTAATAACAGCTTGAGCAACGAAGGATACAACTTTAGGAATGAAATTATGTACCGGCATAAAATGCAACGAAAGGGCCGCACCCTTTCACTCAGCCTTCAAAGCAGTAATAACAAGAGCAACGGTGAATCGGCACTTTCATCTATCAATGAATTTTACAATAGCGGCGGATCTTTATTAGCGAGAGATACGCTAAACCAGCAAAGCAATTTATCAGCGTTGTTGACAGGTGTTACGGGAAGGGTAGTGTACACGGAACCCTTTTTAAAAAGATCTTTGCTTGAATTTAGTGCAGGGAAAAGTTATACGAAAAATGTATCGGAGAAAACAACTTATGATTATGATGCACAGAATGGCAAGTATAACCAATTCAATGAAGGACTAAGCAATGATTTTGAAAATATCTACAGCTTCACCAATGTCGGCCTTCGTATGCGTACGCAAAAAAAGAAATACAATTTTACTTTCGGCGCTACATGGCAGGAAGCAACACTGGAAGGAAAAATTACTTCTGGCTTAAAAGATTCAGTGATCAGTAAAAATTTTCAAAACCTTTTACCAAATGCAAGGTTCCAATATAATTTTTCCAGGTATAAAAATTTTTCCATTAGTTATGGTACCAACACTACACAGCCTGATATGAGCCAGTTGCAGCCTGTGCCTGACAATAGCAATGCATTAAATATAAAAGTGGGTAACCCAGAATTAAAACAGGAATTTACCCATAGCTTTCGCACCAATTTAAACCTGGTAAGCATTTTTAGCAGCCGGAATTTATTTTTTAATTTATCAGCGCAAACTACTCAAAATAAGATTGTGAATTATGATTCCATCAGTTCGCTAGGCGTTAAGACCACTATGCCTGTAAATGTAAATGGGGTGTATAACGTTAACGGTAATGCCAGTTATTCATTCCCGGTAAGATCGCTAAAGTTGAATGCAGATATCAGCAGCAGGGTAGGGTATTATAGCGGCAAACAATTCGTAAATAAAAATCCAAATGTTATCAAGGCATTAGTATTCGGTCCTGAAATCAGGTTGGATATTAACCCGAATAAAAATCTGGACCTCGGTATTACTGCAGCCTGGAATTATAACAAAACGAAATACTCTTTGCGTGAGCTGGCTAATACAACTTACCTGCAGCAGGAATACGGTACTTCTATAGACTGGCAAGTGCCGAAAAAATTCTTCCTCTCTACAGATTTCACTTATACCATCAATAGCCAGCGTGCTGCAGGCTTTAATAATAAAGTACCGATATGGAATGCATCCATCAGCAGGCAGGTATTAAAGTTGAACAGGGGAGAAGTGAAAATAAAAGCGATGGATCTACTGGATAAGAATATTGGTATCAATCGTAGTAGTAATCAAAATTATATTGAAGACAGCCGTGTAAAAACCTTGCGCAGATTCTTTATGCTAAGCTTTACTTACAGCCTTAACAAAAGAGGATTGAATAATGACGACGGCGGGAATGTCAGGATGATGTCGAGGTAGGAATCGAATTTATATTCATTGCGAACGTAAATCGACTGCCGTAAGTTGCTAATTTGTTTTTCATTGCCGCAATTCAATAGATTGGAACCTGGCGAATAATATTTTATCCTAGACTTTGGCTAGACAATGAACGCAAAAGCCATAACAAAAGTGTAAGCTTCACCAAACTTCATCTCTTTAAAATTTAATCAGAATTATTTTGATGTAATTCTTTCCTGAGTTTAACGGATAATAAATGGCTATATTTTTGCCGGTATAAAAATATAAAATGCTGTAATAAATCTATTCTTCTCAAATAAACTATTTAAAATAGCAGGAGTTTATTTTCTATAAGTTTTACAAAATTTGTCAAATGAAATCAATCCTTTTTTTTATCAATGTTATCTTTTTATTTTATTCATGTGACCAGGGTAAACCGTCAGAAGGCAATGCTAAAATGGTCTTGGGTGCACCAACAGCTGTAGTAACCAGCGAGGCCAATAATGATAAAGTAAAAGGGCCATTGGCTTATGCTCCAAATGTGCCCCGTTTGCAGGATGGCGATACGGTAGAAGTAAAGATTGATGTGGTTCATAAATTATTTGAAGTAAAAAAAGGCGTTTCATTTACTGCATGGCTGTTTGGCGATTCAATGCCTGGGCCGGTATTAAGGGTACGTGCAGGACAGACCATAAAGTTTTCTATGACCGACCGTAGCAACGATTCCTCTAAGCAGGGAATTAACATGGCAATGAATATGCAGCCGTTGTCGCATTCAATAGATTTTCATGCGGCCATGGTAAATCCGGAAGATAAATACAGAAGTATTTCTCCGGGAGAAACTATTCATTTTACATGGACGGCCAATTATCCCGGCGTGTTCATGTATCATTGCGGAACACCAATGGTTTTGCTGCACATGATATCAGGGATGGTGGGTATGGTCATTGTTGAACCCAGTGGTGGCTTTCCCGGAAAGGTGGACAGGGAGTTTGCCATAATTCAAAATGAATATTATTTAAAACAACAAGGCTTAAATTATGCGCCAGATACATCTGCTGCATTGCATAGACAGCCGAGTTTTGTTAGCTTCAATGGAAAGGTGGGGCAATACATAATTCACCCAATACATGTAAAAGCAGGGGAACGAATACGGGTATATTTTTTAAATGTTGGCCCAAATAATATTTCCAGTTTCCATGTTATAGGAACCATACTGGACAAAGTATGGCAAGATGGAAATCCTTCCAATCAATTAGTAGGTATGCAGGCAGTGTTGGTAGGGCCTGCGCAAGGTTCTATCATGGAATTTATTTTGCCGGAAAAAGGCAGATACACATTTGTAGATCACTCGTTTGCTAATGCAGAACTGGGAGCAGCAGGCGCTTTTGTTGCTGATTAAAATTACTACTGTATTGATTTTATTTCAATCCACTGTCGCAGATTTTCTGGGCATTAAACGGCTGTTGCAAATCTGTTCACGTTTGTGAGTAAAGCGGGGAGATTGAGTATTACCCGGCCAAATATTTTCAGAAAAAAAATTGAAAAAATAAACCAACAGTCAACAGAGATATAAATCAGTGTTACCGGCTAATACCGGATAAAATTTCAAAACCTCTTAATCCCCGTTTAGCTTACCAGTTAGCTTGCTATAATACCATCTACACTAAAAAAAATTACTATTTACCATAGAACAGAATTTGTACAGAATTAGAAGGATATTTGCGGCTGATTTTTAAAATGAACAGATGAGAAGTATTTTATTGCTGGTATATTTTGTATCTATTTGTGTATTTGTAAAGGCGCAAACCAATGGTGGGAACAGTATCATGGGGAAAGTTGTTAGCACTACAGGAAAAGCGCCATTGGAATATGGTACAGTAACCATCTTTCTTAAGGGCGAAAAAAAACCGTTGACTGGAACCACAACCGATGCAACCGGCAACTTTACTTTAACTGATATTCCTGCCGGTACTTATGTCATTATTTTTGAAAACCTGGGCTATGATGCAAATACAATGAACGATGTGCTGCTCAACAAAAAAGACGCTATCATTGACCTGAAAACAATTTCCTTAACGCCTCAAAAAACGATGTTGCAGGATGTTACCGTAACATCAAAAGTAAAACTGATTGATAACAAGATCGATAAGCTTGTATTCAATGCCGAAAAAGACGTGAGTTCTCAAGGCGGCGTGGCCACGGACCTGTTAAAAAAAATTCCACAAGTATCTGTTGATGAAGATGGCAATGTACAATTATCGGGTAGCTCGGGCATTAAATTTTTGATCAATGGAAAACCGTCCACTGCTTTCGGAAGCAATGTGGCCGATGTGTTGCAATCCATCCCGGCCAGCCAGATAAAAAGTATAGAAGTGATCACCAATCCTGGTGCAAAATATGATGCTCAGGGAACGGGTGGTATAATCAACATCATCCTGAAAACAAATAATACGAAAGGATACAACGGAAATATTTCATTGTCAGCAGGAACCAGGATGGAAAACGGTTCATTTAATTTTAATGCTCGCAAAAGTAATTTTGGCGTTAATGCTTTTTTCAGCGGCAATAAAAGGTTACCCTCAAACGCTAGCAATGATACTTACCGGGTAACTATAGATAGTAATACCATTAGCACACTTCACCAGGTAAGTAACAGCCGGTTTGAAAGACAGGGGTTACAAACAGGAGCCGGGTTTGACTGGACATTAAAAAAGCTTAATAATTTTTCGGGGAATATTTCATTTAATTCTTTTGGGATGCACGGTAGCGGTATTACTAACCAGGCATTGCAACCCGACAAGAACGGAGGTTTGCCTGAAACACTTACCTTAACAAATTCAGACAGCAGGTTCAACATTCACACTACTGATATTTCCTTAAACTATAAAAGAACTTTTACCAGGGAATACCAGGAACTTGAAGCAGCTGTAAACAACAGTACTGAACACAGTAAAGGTCATTCCAATTCAGCACAACTATGGTTACCGCAGGATTCACTTTATTTCGGCATTCAGGCTTCAAACCCGGCTACAACCAGGGAAACAGAATTTACCATTGACTATACACAACCCCTGGCAGAAGAGATTAAACTGGGGCTGGGCACCAAGGCAGGCTTTTATAATATAGCAAGCAACAGTGATGTGAACAGTTACCAGCCCGCACTACAGACTTACCTACCCAATCTTTTTTTAACAAATAGTTTAAACTACAAACAAAAGGTATATGCCGGCTATGCCGAGATCAGTTTCCCGGTGGCAAAATTATTTGATGCTAAGATTGGTGGTAGGTATGAACGTACTGAGATCAACTCTTATTTCTCCAATGCCCTCACGCAGGCAAAAGTGCCGGGGTACAATAGCTTTGTTCCTTCTGTTTTTATATCAAAAAAATTCAATGAAAAAACAACGGTGAAATTGAGCTATTCTAAAAGAATAAACCGCCCCGATTATGAAGACTTGAATCCATTTGTAAATACAACAGATCCTAAGAATCTTTCTACAGGCAATCCAAATTTAAAGCCCGAGATCGGCCAGCGTATTGAAATGGCATATAACAGGGACTTTGATAAAAAAGGTTCCCTTATGTTGAATTTATTCTACCGCATTAATGACCATGATATTCAACCTTTCATTGTTTATTATCCATTATATAAAGTTGGAGATTCACTGTATCAGGATGTAGCCGTGAGCACACGCCAGAATATTGGCCGGGAAAATAATGTTGGCCTGAACTTGTTTGGAGATTTTCATTTCACGCCTAAATTAAATATAAGGGGAAATGTATTTGTTTTTCATCGCCATACCATAAATGCTATTGACAAAGGATACAACACTAATAGTCTTAATTACCGTTTTAATATCAACGCCAGTTACCAGTTTACCAATTCATTGCTGGCAGAATTTTTTGCCAACTTTAATAGTGCCCGTCACGAAGCACAGGGAACCTATCCTTCGTTCACCTCCTATTCCATGTCTATTCGCAAACAGTTCTGGCAAAAGAAGGGAAGTATTGCACTTACTGCCAGCAACCCCTTTCGTGAATACCTGAAACAGAAAACAGAACTGAAAGGGCCAAACTTCATAACAAATACAGAACGTAAGATTGCCTTTCGCTCCATCGGGATTAGTTTTGCCTGGAAGTTTGGTAAGCTTGAATTTAAAAAAGACAAGGTAGAGAATGATAATAATTTAAATGCACCTGCACAGTAAATAAGGCTTCAAAAATAGTTTTTTCTGTCAAAAATTTATCCCAGTTCGTTTATATTTATTCTATATTTTTCCTTTTAAATTTAAATCCCTGTTTTCCCTTGCGCTTTTTTTAAATTGGCAAGAAGTAATCCTGTTATTATCAATGCGCCACTTATGATGTGAATGATAGTAATGGTTTCTCCCAGTAACCATACAGCTTCCAGCGTGCTGAAAAGCGGAATAAGATTTCCAAATAAAGCTGTACGCACAGAACCTATCCTGGCTATAGCCGAATTCCAACAGAAGAATGAGATCACAGATGCACCGATGCCCAGGTAAAGAATGCTTCCTATTAAATGGCCGTCCCATTGTACCGTCGGCATTAGTATTTTTTCTGCGATGAAAAACGGAAGTAATAATAATGTGCCACCGATAAATACCACAAAAAGAAAGCTGACCGGCGATATACCTACAGGTTTTCTCTTTACCAAAACAGTGTAGATAGAAAAAACAAATGCACTCAATAATATCCATACATCGCCAGCTGTAAATCTGAATGCGAGCAATGTATAAATACTTCCTTTTGATAACAGGACCAACACGCCGACAATGCAGCATAACAGGCCTGTAAAGCGTAATGGGCTAATACTTTCTTTTAGAAAAAAGGCAGAAATAAGAATGGCAAAGATGGGTGCAGTTGTAGTACCAATCAGGGCCAGGTTTATAGCAGAAGTTGTATGGCCAGCCATATAAATAAATGTATTGAACAACGTAATGCCCATTAGTGCTGTCCAAAAAAAGTATTTTTTGTTTTTAAATACAACAGATTTTTCTGCCATAAAACTTTTATAACCCAGGAAAAAAATAATTACGGAAGCCAATGACCATCGATAAAATCCCAGGCTAATGGGTGGTATCTGTTTGTAGAGCCCCCGGGCTATTATAAAATTCCCCGACCAGATAATAGTGGTGATCACCGCAAAGACAATTCCGGTATAAGTATTTTTTTTAGTTGTTTCGGTATTCATTAAAAAAGTTGATCGCAAAGATGCAAAGTAAATTTGAACAAGCAGAACTTACACAAAACCGTTGGTAATAAAGTTTATTGCTAACGGAAAAATTATTTATAACCAACTTTAACAGCCTTAACAGCAGATCCTGAACCGCCCACAGAAGAATTTTCCATTCATATTTATTTAATCTTACAACTTTAATAAATCATGTAACTTTTCTTTTTATTTTATCACCAATAAAACTTTTTTTTATGTCAACAATGGAAGGAACACGTACAACGCAGGAAGTTGCTAACTGTTTTCATGAACTTGCACAAACAGGTAATTGGGAGCAGATCTTAACTGAGCTTTATGCTGACAACGCCGTTAGTATTGAACCATCAACTTCTCCGGGAATGAAAACTGCAGAAGGGATAGATGCAATAAGGCAAAAAGGAAAACAATTTGGAGAAATGGTGGAAGAGATGCATGGTGGTTATTCCAAAGAACCACAAACTGCAGGAAATCATTTTTCGGTGGCAATGGGAATGGATATTACTATGAAAGGACAGGGCCGTACAAAAATGGATGAAATAGCGGTATATGAAGTAAAAGATGGAAAAATAGTAAAAGAGCAATTTTTTTATTGATTGATCAATGAACGGTGCATTAGTAAGTCCTGTTTGTAAATCAACGGGACTTTTTTAATTGCTAGGTTTTCTTATCCACAGCATTGAAGAGGATTATGTGAGGTAAAACTGGCGTTTGCTTCTACTGCTGATATCTTACATTTACCTGTAAACAATTTACACTTGTAGAAAAAAATGGAAGACAATAATAAACAAAATGCCGTGAATGCATTACTTGCCGAATACACAAAAGCTGTACATGAATTACAAAACCTGATCGTGGATATAAGACCACAGGAATTGGTAAAGATCACTGACCAATATACCAGCGATCCTCAATGCAAATCCATTCAAAAAGTACTTACGCATGTAGTAAGCTCGGGTTATTCCTATTGTGTTTATATTCAAAATTTAAAAGGCCCCGGTATTTTAAGACCCGCAGAGATTGAGCGTTCCTCAGCAGCTGAATATATAAAAGACCTGGATGAATTACTAACATATACCCAAACCCACTTCGCAAACATCCAGGACACAGACCTGGAAGAATTCGACGAAGAGAAAAAAATAAAAACAGCATGGGGGCAATCCTATGATATCGAACAAATCATGGAGCATGCGATTGTACATATTTTAAGGCATCGGCGCCAGATTGAAAGATTTAAAATTTTGATAGGGAACTAATGTTATTACAAATCCGCTGACCTGTTCAAAACCGTTTGTAATAAACCCAGTCAAAACATTCCTGTAAAGCAGTAGATTAGTCTTTATAAAAACTTAATTATGAAAATAAAATCATTTCTATTCGCAATCGTTCTTTTAATGGCTGGTACATTGTCAGTAAATGCCCAGGGCCAGCGGCAAAGCCCAAAAGCAACTGCAACAGGTAAGATAGGTGATGCAAATGTAACTATCACTTATAGCAGCCCGTCGGTTAAAGGCAGGAAGATATGGGGCGACCTGGTGCCTTATGATAAGGTATGGCGCTCAGGTGCAAACGAAGCCACTATTCTTGAAACAGATAAGGAGCTTAAAGTTGCAGGAAAAAAACTTCCCGCAGGTAAATACAGTTTGTATACGATCCCGGGTGAAAAAGAATGGCAGGTAATCATCAATTCTCAAACAGGCCAATGGGGCATTGAAAGAAGCGGTGAAACTACCCGCAAGCCGGAAAACGATGTATTGGTGGTAAGTGTAAAACCAAAAATGGCATCTTCACTCCAGGAAAGCCTTGTCTATCTTATCAATGACAAAACCATTGTACTTAAATGGGAAAACCTGGAAGTTTCCGTACCCGTTAAGTAGCATATTTTTTTGCAAAGAGCATTTGATATCCTTTAATCACTCAAAAGATTATAGGATATTTTCATTGGGGTAGGAACGATCAGGCTTTAGCAGTTTTTAAGTAGTTTTAATGAAAATGATTCTCTAAATAAGTTAAACTAAAAACTATGTGGTGGATATATGCATTACTATCAGCACTCTTCGCATCCTTAACTGCCATATTTGCTAAGGTGGGCATTACGGGTATTAATTCAAACCTGGCAACAGCCATTCGTACCATTATAATAGTTATAGTGGCCTGGGCCATTGTATTTGCAAGGGGCGAAGAAAAGGGCATAGCCACCTTATCTAAACAAAATCTTGTTTTCCTGGTTATTTCGGGGCTTGCCACAGGCCTGTCCTGGGTATTTTATTTTAAAGCCTTGCAATTGGGAAAAGTATCACAGGTTGCACCGGTTGATAAACTCAGTGTAGCATTAACGATTGTACTCGCTGTGATATTTTTAGGCGAAGCACTCACCATAAAAACAGCCATCGGTGCAGCGCTGATCATATTAGGTACGGTTGTCCTTATATTTTAAAGATATTCTTTTGGGAATATGAACGATGTCACTCTGTATTTATGATAGTGGCTTCAATGATTTTAAGGTGCTCATTTTTTTTGGCTGTACGTAACTCCTTATTAGTTCTTGTAAAATAGCTATGTTGTCTGAAAAATTTTACCTGTATCTGGTTCCATTGATCTTCTGATTTCACCATATTTAAAACTTGCAGTTCATTAAAAAGCTTTTGACTTATTGAAAAGAAGTCATCCCGGCCAAGATAGTCAAGGTCTGCATCGCAAATGATCTCCTCGAGCCTGTTTTGGGGACTTTGAGGAATTCGTGTGGCCATTATAAGGCCTCTTATTATTTCTAGCTCTTTGGGGCCAATACCAAAGGCGGGTAGGGTTTCTTCTGCAATCCTGTAGCCCCGTTCTTCATGTTCCTTGTAAGTAAATAAAAAGCCGGTATCATGAAAGATACACGCAATCTTAAGTAAATAGATCTCTTCTTTGCTATGCACATTTTCAGCAAGTGCAATACGCTCAGCCTGTTCTTGTACATCTTTGGTATGCCCCACGGAGTGGTAGTGTAGCTCAGGCGGAAGGCCCTTCTCGAGGCGCTCAAGAACAGCTAACTTAATCTCTTCGAAAAATCTCAAGGTGATGAATTTTTATTAAACATTTGGTAATACTTATGCTATGCAATATCAATAATTATTGCGTATATGCCAGCACTTCTTTTTTTTAAACCTTCTCAAAAGCAATGATAAAAATTTTAGTTCCCGGAAATATATTTATAATAAATGTATGAATATTTTATATATATTTACCCTTTCTAATCTCTATCATTAGAAATCTAATAAAATCTCCGAATTTTTTAACTCCAATACCTCCGTAACCACCAACACCTCCCAGCCATTTATTTACGTAAATAATTGCCTTATCAGTAGGTCTAAAAGCTAATAATAAAAAATGAGAAAGTTAAATGCAAACCCGGCGTTGTACAGTTGCTTACTGTTTATTTTTTTTGCCTTTTGCGGTATTAATTCTACTACGGCCCAGCAAACTAGGATGAAAGATTATGTTTTGTTTGGGGGCAAGAATAATTTAGCAACCGGTGCTGTTACCCTTAGTTCGTCAACCAACGTATCAGGAGGATCTGTTGGAAGTTATAACCTTGTGTCCACCACGGGCAGCAGCACTATCGGTGCAAATATTTTCTCCGGTGGCACTGTCGCTTTAGCGAACGGAAATACTGTGACTGGTAGAATTTCTGTGGCAAATGTTGCATCTGTATCAGGTAACGCTTTAGCCGTTGGCTCTAATGCAGCCCTGGCAGACAACCTCGATGTTTTGGGAAATAGTTCGGTAGTGAGCGGGACAGTATCTGGTTCCGTTACGCATCCGGCGGGTACAACTTATAGCGGCCCATTACCTGCAGGTGGTGATAATATTGGTTCACCTGCCTTGCCAACGCTTCCGTCAATGCCAGCTATACTTAGCTTTCAGCCAGCAGTAGTCGGCGCAATCATTTCATCTGCAGATATCAACCCGGGAGTTTATGGAGACATTAGCCTATCCGGCAATAAAACATTAAAGTTCAAAGGCCCAGGCACGTTTGTATTTAATAAGATTGCAAATAGTGGTGGAGGCGCCAATGAATTTATTTTTGATTTTCAAAATACGCCAGGCACATTCAGGATCTATATTCACAAAGATGCAGACCTGGGAAAAATTAAAGTGAGCACTATTAATGGGGGAGATGCAACAAAAATTTATACGGAGATACATGGTGACGGTTCAACTATTAGTGGAGGGTATTGTTTCAACATTGCCAACGGCTCATCATCAAGTGCTGCTACACGTTGGCTAGGCACGGTTTGGGCACCTTACGCTGCCATAAATGTTGGATCAGGAACAGGCAACTCAAACATCGTCGGTGCACTTTGGAGCTCGGTGGCTGTGTATATTCACAGTGGCGTAAATGTTTCTTATGCCCCTTATTCAGATTGCACAGCCCCCAATGTAAATGCAGGGACTGACGTACCCTTAAGTTTTTCGAATGAAACACCGCTAACAGCTTCTTCTTCAACAGCAGGAGTAACTTATAGCTGGCAGGCATTAAATGGCGGCCTGATATCTTCACCCAGCGACCGGGCAAGTATTATTGTAGCCGCAGCTGGAACCTATGTTGTTACTGCAAGTATAAATGCAGATTGCAGCGCTACAGATACCGTGTTGGTTGCTGCAAAAATAAGAAGCCTGATAGGGGCCGAATTACAATCGATATATGATAATTATAGCCCTACGGCTCCCCCTTCTCCTTTCTTCCTCTTACAGCATGACAGTATTTATATCGATGTGATAACGCTCCAAAATCAATATGCAGCTACGCTTTCGCTACTTACAAGCCCTACCTATGGTCTTACAAATATTTTGAGCAATGGGTCAAGCAACTTTATTATAACCGGCTTATATCCGATAGCCAAATTACCATTGCTAAATGCACTAACCGCTTATATAGTGTATGTAAGGCCCTATTATGCCGCAATCAGCAAAAGCGGAATCGTAACTACTGCAGGGGATATAGCCATGCGATCAAATCTGGTAAGGCAGGGATATGCACTTAGCGGAGAAGGTGTGAAAGTTGGTGTTATATCCAACAGTTATAATACAATTACTTCAGGCGGGTCTAATCCTACCACCAATACGGCAGCACAGGACGTTGCCAACGGCGACTTGCCCGGTATTGGAAACCCCGAAGGTAATTTGTTGCCTGTACACGTGCTTAGAGAATATCCATTTGTTGGAACAGATGAGGGCAGGGGCATGTTGCAGATAGTACATGATGTAGCGCCCAAGGCAGAATTATATTTCAGGACAGGAACTATTAGTGCCGGGGATTTTGCAAATGGCGTAATTGAACTAAAAAATGCAGGTTGTAATATTATTGTAGATGATGTTACTTTTATCACTGAACCCTTCTTAAAGGACGGTGTGATAGCAGCAGCAGTAGATAACGTCGCTGCTTCAGGTACAACATATTTTTCGGCAGCAGGCAATTTTGCAGATAAGTCCTACGAAAACGTGTACCAGTCAGTAGCTGCACCAGCAGGCCTGGCAGCTACCGCACATAATTTTGGCGGGGGCGACCGGTTCCAGAACATCACCCTATCCCCGGGCAACTATACGATCGTATTGCAATGGCTGGATGATATCTATTCATTGGGACAAACAGCCACCGGCGGAACAAAAAATGATCTGGATATTTATCTAACACCTAACACGGACGGCACGGCTTTGTTCGGATTCAACAGGGTTAACACCAATGGCGATCCCCTTGAAATATTGCCCTTTTCCGTAACAAGCACTGTAAATACAAACGTGCTTATTACCAATAATACTGCCGGCAGTAACCCGGCACGTTTCAAGTATGTTATATTCCGTGGGGATGTTGTGTTTAACGAATATTCAAGCGGCAACTCTACCATCGTGGGCCAGGCGAATGCGTTAGGTGCAATAGCTGTGGGAGCCGCCCGGTATGACAAAGCAGCTCCTTATCCCGGGCCATTGGTAGCCGAATCATTTTCATCTGTTGGTGGTACCTTCATCGGCGGTATGGTAAGGAACAAACCGGAACTTGTTTCTGTAGATGGAGTAAATACTACTGTCAACCTTGGCCCCATCTACCCATCCTCACCAGGAAACGGTTATTCAAATTTCTTTGGAACATCTGCAGCAGCTCCGCACGCAGCGGCAGTTGCAGCACTTATCATGGAAGGAAAAAAGAAATATTCCGGCATACTGCAAATGACACCTGCACAGGTTAGGACCGTTATGCAGTCTGCAGCTACGGATATGTATACGCCTGGGTTTGATTTTAAATCAGGCTATGGTTTTGTAAATGCCGATGCCTCTATGCGAACATTTGCGCAACCAAAACCCACGCTTACAGCGCTACAGGTACCCGCTGGCGTAACCGCTGGTGCAGTGCAATTTACCCTTACCCTTGCAGGGGAAAACTTCAGCAGCACTTCTGTTGTTTATTTCCGGGATTCAGCGCTGGCAAGTACAGTTTTTGTGAACAGTAATACTTTAACTGCTTTGCTACCTACCTTTATTGGTAACCCCCCTTTAAAAGTATATACACCGCCGGTTAGCTCCAGCGGGCTGGATGGGGGCACCAGTAATATATTGAGGTTACTAAGCGCACCGAAAAAACTGGTTAAGGTAATTGCTCTTAACCAGGAGAAGAAATATGGACAGCAGCTACCGCCATTAACTTTTGTAGTGTTAGTGGATGGCGATTCCATACAGCACACTACGCTGACGCTTGCAGATCTGGGGCTGGCCCAGGTAGTACCAACAACAACGGTAACGGCTGCCAGTAATACGGGTTCCTATCTTATTAGTATTTCCCGCATCTTTAATCCTGCAAACGCTACGGATGCTGGTCTGCTGGAACTGTATGATTACCAGTTTGTAAATGGAAGCTTCTTGGTGACCAAGTTGCCCGTTACCGTAACTGCGCAGGATATTACCATAAATTATAATCAAAAGATACCCAATACACAATTCAGTTACCAGTTTGATGCCACTGGTATACCCGATCCTACGGCCTTACTGAACAGCCTGACAACATTACACAGTAATCAGATTGCAAGGGACCAGGGAGGCAATGATATTCTTGGCTTGGTAAATGGCCAGGCAGTGACCATTGTAAACGGCCAGGCTATCCCGATAGTCAATGGTCAGGCGGTAACGATAGTAAACGGGCAGGCATTAACTATTGTGAATGGTCAGGCAATACCTATTGTAAACGCCCAGGCACTCACTATTGTGAACGGGCAGGCGATACCCATTGTAAATAACCTTACACCAACTGATATCAGCGGGTTAAGTTTCCTTGCAACGTCGCCTTCTGTTACCGGGGCCCGTGTAATTGACAATAAAACATTGGTGAACGGTGTGTACCAGGCAAGTTCTACACAGGTGGTAGATATCACACAGGAATCTATTCTTAAATACGATATCAATTCAGCCCAAACTTCTATGCTCACATCTGTATCAGCAGTGAACGCAAGGGGTCTGGTGGATGTAAACTCCTATACCAATGGCCAGGCAGTGACAATTGTAAACGGCCAGGCGCTGACGATAGTCAACGGCCAGGCTTTAACCATTGTGAATGGTCAGGCGGTAACCATCGTTAACGGGCAGGCGGTAACTATTGTTAACGGGCAGGCGATACCCATTGTCAATGCACAAGGCAAAACGGCAGTTATCTTAACGGATAGTGAAATAGGGCAGGGGCTAAGCAATCTGAAGGCTCTTAACCTCATCACGGGACTTGGCGTTGGAACACAATACATCATACCGGGTTCATTCATTAATAATAATCTTGCGCTTACTTATGTTGCTGGTGTAGTACACGTAAATCCAGCCTTAATAACCATTACGCCTGCTGCAGGCCAAAATAAAATATACGGAAGCTCCGACCCAGCATTCATTTATACAAATAATGCAGCTTTACCTGCCACTGCTTTTAGCGGAAACCTGGCACGAACAGCCGGAGAAGCTCCGGGTAATTATACATTTAATCTGGGCACACTCAGCGCCGGTGCAAATTATACGTTGCAGTTAGGTGGCAGCACCCAATTTAGTATTTTACCAAGACAGGTAACCATCACGCCGGGGGCTGGACAATCTAAAGTATATGGCGACGCAGACCCTGTTTTTAGTTTCAGCAATAATGGCGGATTGCCTTCGTCAGCTTTTACTGGCAGGCTTGGAAGGCAGGCGGGAAATAATGTAGGCAACTATACTTTTACCCTCGGCAACCTGAGTGCTGGCCCTAATTATACCCTTTCACTTGCAACTACAACGGCAGTATTTGCTATTACCAAAGCAGCGCTTGTAGTAAAAGCGATTGACAATTATATTTACGAAAAAGAACAGCTGCCGGTGTTTACCTTCCAGGTGAATAGCTTTAAGGCCGGAGATGTAAATCCCGGTGTAACGTACACGCTTAGCCCTAACTATTCAGGCAATGCGGGCGTTTATACGATTATACCTGTATTAAATCCTTTCGCTAATTCAGGTAACTATAATATCAGCTATATTAACGGTACTTTTTATGTAAATCCATCTGGTAAGAATTCCAAGAAGTTAAGGGCATACCTGGATTGTGTGCGGGAGATACCAAATCCACCGCCTGGTTCATTCCGCTATATAGCTCATTTTTACTGCATCAATGATAACAGCAGCGCTTTATATATTCCTGTAGGTCCGGATAATAAAATAACTTCAACCGGGTTATTTGATAACAGCCAGCAGGCCTTTATATTCACACCTGGCAATACCTATTTTGATGTTCCTTTTGATGGCAATACCTTATCATGGCAACTCACCAGTTATGAATCAACGCATAAAAGTTCTACTTCCACCAATGCAAGTTCTGGCAGCAACAAGTGTAACCTCACCACGCCCACGGTCGTGAAAGTTCTTGAGGCAGGGAAAGAAGAAAAGGTTATTCCAAATGAAATCAAAGTTGTTGTAAACGAAAAGAAAGCTGGTACAGAACTGAAGGTAGTGAACATAACACCTCTAGTAACCGTGGCAAAAGTCAGCATTGCCCCCAATCCGGTAAATGACAGGGCCATTGTTATGGTGAGCAATGCCCTGATAGACTTGAAAGATATTCATCTATTCGATGTTTCCGGCAGGCAGGCAGCCGCAAAGATCATCGGCAAAAGGGGACCAAATGCCATAGAACTAGACGTTTCAGCACTGACCTCGGGCATATATTTTTTAAAGTTAAAACTGAATGGCACTATTAAAACATTTGGAATGGTAAAACAATAAATTTTTACATTTACAGAAAATTACGGGATCCGGCATAGCGATAAAGTAATGTTATACAAGAAAATATTTACAGTAATAGGTCTATGTGCTATGGCATATGCAGGTTTTTGTCAACCCAAAGGCG
>JBDSEE010000147.1:0-9827 GCA_039920245.1 Ferruginibacter sp. | reverse complement strand
TTGATTGTAATCTATAATCTGTAATGGTTGTGGTATAACTGCCATCTCATCAACCCGGGGAATATTTACTTGCGGCACTGGGCTACCAATTATCGCTGGTTCCTTGCTGTTGCAGGACCATAAAATAATGCTGGCAAAAAAAATTTTGGTAAGCGTATTCATCAAAATATTTTGAATGTTATGGTAGCAAAAATGAGGAAAGTTTTCATAACTGTTATGCAATAGCTTCAGCCATTTTACCTGTCACTTGCATCTCTGGTATATCCTCACCCGGCGAAAGCGATGCTCCTTGGGTAATTATCTTTTTTGCCACCAATATGGATGCTAATTGCAACACCGCAATAATTACAATTGCATAACGCAATGCTACTTCGGTGGAGATGGTATAAGCCAATAACAAAAATGTTCCTGCTCCTAAGAAACGCCCTGCATATAAACCTGCTTCATGGTTTAATATGTAAGCAAACTCTCCTCTTTTTTCTATTTTAGAAACGATGTCAATCACTTTAAATTGAATAGGAAAATACGCAAGGTCCATTAAAGGTTTTGCTATTAGCAGTAACAGGATAAACAATACCACTCCTACCTGGTTAAATAAAACTCCGTTTAGTATAGCACCTAAAGCAAACAAGCCAAGCCCGGCAGCAAATATTTTGATTCTGTCGGATGGTTTGGAGAGCCTGCCCAAAATATACATGATGACTGCAGCGATGATGGCACCGATAGATTGTGCAGTACCCAACGCACCTTCCTTACCAAGCAATAACATAATAAGCATTGCGGGAGCTGTTACCAAAAAACCTTGCGCTAATCCTTTCAACAAGGCAAGGGAAAGCAGTTTGTACCACAGCGGGTGAAATTTGAAGAATACATATTTCTTTTGTGCCGGGTTTTGAAAAGTACCCCGGAAGCAAACGATGGAAGCCAGTATAGTTATAACAAATACAACACCTGTTATGACGAGATAAGCAGAATGAATTTGTGCATCTCCCCCTTTTGATTCAATAAACCAGCCGATGCTGATGGGTATGATTACAGCAATGATGGTATAAAAAAAAGTTTCCAGTCCGTAATAATAATTACGGTTACTATCATTGGTAATGGCAAGTGCGAGGTAATCCCTGTTGGCCCAATAAAATCCAAACGACAATCCCATGGTAATTCCTGCAAAGCCTATTCCTACAAGGTCAAGCGTTTTTAGCGACATCATGATCATCATAGAAATACCACTCAGCATCATACCGGCAGAATACAGTTTGCGGATATTAAAATGTTTGAGCAAATAACCGTTCAACAAAAAAGTTAGCGGAATGCCGGTGTAAATAGTCAATTGGTAGATCACCACTTTTGTTGGATCGTTAGAGTTGCGCATTACATAGGCAGCAACAAAAATATCTATCACTGGCAGCACGAGTGCGTATACTAAATTCGTTAAGATCAGGATGCGAAAATTATGCGGCTGATTATTAAAAAACTCAATTTCTTTTTGCAGTTTATTTGGCATGATCAAATTTTAATGATGAAATAATTTCTTTTAAAGAAAATTTTGCCCCGCACACAAATTCATCTGAAGCGCCATAATAAACATTTACGCTATCTCCATCGGGATGTACGATATGGCCATTGGTAAAAACTACGTTGCCAAAAAAACCGCTTGTTTCATAACTGGCGGTTGGCACCATGATAGGCAATTCAGTTCTCGCTAAAACCTTGAAAGGGTTATCAAGATCCATTAAGAAAGCGCCCAGGCAATACTGGTGGTTTTCATTGGCACCATGATAAATTTCCAACCAGCCGCTTGCTGTTTTTATCGGCGCCGCACCTGCACCTACACGTGCACTGTCCCAGGCACCTTCCCGTGTTTTGATAATGCATTGGTGATTGCCCCAGTGAATACCATCCGGGGATTCTGCGATCCAGATATAATTTCCACCAATGCTTACGCTGCTGGGTCTATGCAAGGCATAATATTTACCATTGATCTTTTCATCAAAAATGGCGCAGTCTTTATTGTGAGGTGGCAGCATCATGCCATGCGATTCAAAATGTTTGAAATCAGTAGTAGTGCGGAGACCCACGCCAACGCCATTGCCAGAAACTGCAGTAAATGTTAGGTAGTATTTATTGTCAAGAAAACTGACCCGGCAATCTTCCACACCAAATGCCTGGAGTTTTCCTTCGCCCACCAGCAACGGATAATCTTCCGGTTCATAAAAACTAATCCCATCGTCGCTGCACATCAACCGCAGGTGAGATAACGTAGTTAAATAATCTACCCCTTTATAATTAATTACTCTTGCGTCTGTCGCTATCAATGCAGGATCAGCCTTATCTATCTCAATAATTTCAATAATTCCGTTCTCGGTAAGTATAGGAAAAGAAACAGTATTTTCTTTTTGAGCAGGCCTTTCCGCTACTCTAACGATTAACCAGGTTTTACCCAGGTAAGAAAATACACCAGGATTAAGCAGGCAGGTTATTTCAAGACCTGCTGTGCTGGCTTTTAGATCGGAAGGAGATAACAAAGGATTTTCTGCAAAGCGTTTAGCTATGTCTTTCATACAACTATTTTAATGATGGTAGTAAAAAGGTTAGCCCTGCTATTATCAGGGACAACCTTTTTATTGCATATCAAAAATTAAAAATAGCCGACGTTTTGTGTTAGGGTTCCTGCAGAGGCGTCAATTTCACTTTGGGGAATGGGATGGAGATAGTGCTTGTCCTGGAAATTTTTCCCATGAGCTGTCATCACAGCTTTTGCTATACCCCATCTTTTTAAATCCAACATTCTTTGGCTTTCAAAACCAAGCTCTACCCTGCGTTCGGAGACTAACCAACCTTTTACTGTAGCCTTATCAGTAGATGCACCTCTATCGGGCAAACTGCCAGCCGGCACAACGCCTCCGGTTGATGTTACTGTATTACGGGCCCGTGCTCGTACTTGATTTATAATTGTAATGGCTGCTGGTAAATTATTTGTTTCAATGTACGCTTCGGCTTTCCAAAGTAATACATCCGCAAAACGAATATATATTTTATTGGTAGGTGCATTATCGTTGCCTTTGTAGGTACCATCTAAACTACCTAATAATTTATTTACATATTTATTGGGTGCATCAACGGTATAAATTTTTCGGGGATCGTTGGGTTCAAAAGCTGCCAGGAAATCGGTGCTGGGTGCAAAAAAGCCCCAGTCTAAAGGTGCGCATATACCATTTCCTCTTAACCAGTTACCTGTTTGTGCAAAAGTTTGGTGATCATAACAAAAGATTACTTCGTTTTCTGCAAATTCCTTATTTGGATTAAATGAATCAAAATAGTTGGCATTTAAGCTATAAAATCCAAGTGTTTCTAATTCACCAACCAATGTTAATACGTCGGACCATTTTTGGGTATACAATGCCAGTTTTGCTTGTAAAGCAATCGTAACGCCTTTAGATATCCTCCATTTTTCAGTAGCACTGCTATATTTAGTATTTGGCAGCAGGGTTTTAGCCAAAGCTAAATTTGCTTTGAGGGTATCATAAATACTATTCTTATCTTTTCTAACCGCTACTTCAAAAGCTTCATTAAAAGTTTTTACTGGGGCTAAAATTAATGGCACGTCACCATAATTAGTTACTAATGAAAAGTAGTAGTACGCCCTTATTGTAAGCGCTTCCCCAAGCAATTGATTTTTTCGGGCTGTGGTAATCCCAGTTAGGGCTTCAATATCTGGCTTTTGTAATAAACTTATACCTAAGTTAACTCTCTTAATACCCTCATAGTTGTATTTCCATAAACCATTTGCCGCTTTACTGGACGAAGTAAAAGTGAAATTATTATTTTCGTCCATCCAGGCCTGGTCTCCATCGGGATTCCATTTTTTTTCCATATCATCTGATTCAATATCCTGCATCACCAGGTCATTTTGAAAAACCAGTCCATGATCCCAGTCCCAGTTTCCTAATATATTAAGCCTGTTCGATAAAAGTTCATACGATGAACTCACCGATGACTCAAGGGTATTAAGGGAAGGTGTATTATTAACCTGGTCCAACGTTAACACGCCTATTGGCGTTGTATCCAGTTCCTTTTTACAACCGGCAATTAAAATAAAACCTATTGCTCCGGTAACTATTAATATTTTTTTCATAATGCAATTTTAAGAATGATTATAATTTAATTTTTGCTCCTATTATAAAGGATTTTGTTTGCGGATAAGTACCTTGATCCAATAAAGAGGTTGATTCAGGGTCTAAGCCGGTATAATCGGTTTTAGTAAATACATTTTGACCTGAAACGTATAATCTGATATTTTTCAAACCCATTACTTTAGAACTAACAGTGTATCCGAGTTCAATATTTTTTAACCTTAAATAAGAGGCATCTTCAACAAATACACTCGCACCATTGTCATTGCCAAAACCTCCCCCATTATCGTTAAATGTATTTCTGGGTATCGTGTTGCTGGTACCCTCCCCATGCCATGCGCCTAAAACTGCTGTAGTGGAATTAAATGGACGGCTATCATAATCTAATATTTTCTTTAGATCATTGTAGCGGTCCACATCTTTTACACCTTGTATCAAAAATGAAAAATCAAAGTTTCTGTAATCCACAGAAAATGAAAAACCATAAGTAAGTTTTGGTATTGGATTACCAATAAAAGTTCTGTCAGCAGCATTAATTTGTCCATCTGCATTAATGTCTTTATACTTAATATCGCCAGGCTGAACACCGTTAGAATTTGTAAACAAAGTTTTTGTTATTTCTGCTGTATTTTGATAGATGCCATCAAATTGAAATCCATAATAGGAGCTTATAGGGTGCCCAGTTGTAGTTACCGTATGTGTAGCTCCATCTTCTATGCTTTTTACATAGGTATATAATTTTCCTACATTATTTTTTAAGGTTGCAACATTCAGGTTGGCATTGTATTTAACAGGATGATCAGCGTTACGATAATTAAGAGCTAATTCAAACCCTTTATTGGTCACTTCGCCTGCATTTACGTAAGTCCTGTTAATCTCACCAACTGCTAATGCAGGTAATTGTACTGTCAGCAATATATCTTTTGTTGTTTTTACAAAATAATCTGCTGATACCGTAAACCTGTTTTTTAATATAGTTAGATCCATTCCAACATTGGTTTGAGTTGATACTTCCCATTTTACATCAGGGTTACCAAAGCGTGTGATTTTTACACCCCCTACTTTTGTTACCAAAGTTTCGTAAGTATGGTCTGGTATTTCCTGGTTGCCCGAGTTACCCCAGCTGCCTCTAAGTTTTAAGTTATTTACCCACGCAATGTCTTTCATAAAATTTTCCTTGCTTACTATCCAACCTGCGGCAATGGATGGAAAATACCCCCATTTGTTGTTGGGTCCAAAGCGGGAAGATGCATCAGCTCTTAAAGATGCGGTTGCAAAATATTTACTTTCATAGCCATAGGTTGCCGAACCAAAATAAGATAATAAGGCCCAATTGCTTTCTGAACCGCCACTATGCATATTTACTTCACTTCCATAATCAAGATACCTGAATGGGTAGCTTATATCTTCAAAATTCTGGCGGCTGCCACCAATTCCCGAATTTTTGTTGGTAATACTTTCCATACCCACCAATGCATTTATACTATGCTTTTGGTGGAAGGTTCTATTATAATTCAGGGTATTGCTAAAATTAAATGTCAAAGACTCTCCCAAATTTTCATCTAAATTATTTGGCCTGTTATTTCTACCGGCTCCAGGGTAAGGGTCTGACCTATCGTTGTTATTATCATCTCCAAAATTTTGAGCAAACTTTTTATTGTGGTCAAAAAGAATATCTACCCCAAAACTGGATCTGAATTTTAGTGCGTTGTCTCTCAAAAAACTGTATTCTCCATAAACATTTCCAAATGTCCGGTAGCTATTGCGTTTATCATCGTTAAAATGAACAATAGCAAGTGGGTTTGAACTTTGTTCATATTGGCTGCTGAATAACCCGAGAAAATTTCCTGCATTATTGGGATCGGGGACGTACCTGTAAAAAGGCAAATCAGTATATGGATTACTTGCGGTGTAGGTAGGGTCTGTAATACTTTTATAAACTGACACAACGGGAGACCGCAATAAAGCATGGCGTATTACTCCCGGCCTGTCACCGCTTGAAGATAGTTTGTCTTTCTTTTCATATGTCATTTGTAAATTAGTTCCCAGCTTAAACCTATCAGAGAGTTGGGCATTTACATTTGTTCTAAAATTAAAACGCTCATATTTATCGTGATCTTCCACGATAATCCCATCAATACCATAGTAACCTGCAGAAAGCAGGTATTGCACCTTATCCGATCCGCCACTAGCTGTTAGCTGAAGACTTTTAGACTTGCCAGCTTCAAAGAGTTCGTTTAACCAATTTGTATTGGCTAAATCTGTTCTGTTCCTGTCTGCTGCATATGGACTAACGGCTGTAGTGCCATTACCTGTTGTATTGTGCCATGCCTGGTCTTTTACAGTTAAATATTGATCAGCATTAAGCATATCAGGAAGACGGGTTGCCTTATAGGATCCGACGTTAAAATCAATATCAAAACTACTTTTCCCTTTTTGTCCCATATTTGTAGTTATTACCACCACACCCGCAGCTGCTCTTGAACCATAAATTGCCGTTGCCGAAGCATCTTTTAAGACAGTAATAGATTTTATATCAGATTGATTTAGGAAAGAAATATCCCTGGTAGCCACTCCATCTACTACATAAAGCGCATCATTATTTCCCAGGGTACCTTCACCCCTGATTCTTACTTTAATACCATCGCCGGGTGCACCTGTGTTGGCAGAAACTACCACACCTGCTACCTGGCCCTGGAGCGCCTGGGCCACATCTGCTATCCTGGTTTTAGAGAGCTCGTTCATATTTACCGTTGCCACCGCACCACTGATGGAAGCTTTTTTCTGACTGGTATAACCCACCACAACTACTTCAGCCATATTGTTATCACCCGCACCTAATGTAATGCTAACCTGGGTTTTACCGTTTACCGCAAATTCCTGCGAAGTAAATCCTACATAGCTTAGCTCCAATACCGCATTTTCTGGCAGGGTAAGTGTAAAATCGCCAGTAGCATTTGTTGTAGTAACCAGCGCACTATTTTTTACCCGGATGGTAACACCAGCTAATGCTTCCCCCTTAACGGATGTTACTTTTCCGCTCAGGCTGATATCCCTTGCACCTGTTTGTGCTAACATAGAAAGCTGCAATACCATAAAGGCAAGAAAACAGCAGCCCGGTTTAAAGTAAACCTTTGTTCTTTGCAATGCCGCCTGGAGAATTAATGTAACATTTTGTTTCATAATGCAAGTTTTAGTTTTTTAAATATGACGTTTGGTTTGTAAGAATCGAAAAAATTAAGCTGGAGAGTTGGCAGGCAATAAGGCAATCGGCCTATTTGATGATTTCAGATGTATGTATTTCTTTTAAGTATTACCTTCTTTTCATTATTTGTACAAGGATGGAAAGATGCCATTATATGCGGCGGCTGAAAGTTAAGAGCAGCAGGCGTAAATGGTAGGAGCAGGCAAACTCCAGGCAAACCAGGGTTGGTTCTGTTTTTTAGCATATGCAGCAATTGATAACCAAAACTATCTTTATAACAAACTGAACTTATACACTATCGTTACATTTTACTGTACTATGCTTACATTTTAAGTTAAAAGATGGCACAACTGTCAAAAAAATAGAAATACCCTCTTTTAAAACTGACTGGATAAAATCTATTTAGCTACTATTGATTTCGTTGCGAAAGAAAGAAGTCAGCCCAAAACAGTAAGCTTTTCTTCAAGAATGCTGGTAAAAATTCCGGCAACCTGTTACCAAAATAGTTTCCATATTCACTCACTAACTATTTTAATCCCTCTAACGTTTTTTGCTCCCTGTATTCATTCGGCGCAGCATTATATCGCTTTTTAAATTCCCTGAAAAAATATGACTGGTTGTTAAAGCCAGTTTTGTAAAAGATTTCGGTGACATTTAAAGGGGTAGTCAAGAGCAAATGTGCTGCGGCTTTCAACCGCAGGTGTTTGATAAACTCCCCAGGCGTCATTGCTGTAAGCGTTTTCAATTTACGGTACAATTGCATTTTGCTCATGCTGAAATGCTTTTCTAAAAACACAGCATTCAAGTCGGCATCCCCGATATTTTCTTCAATCAGCTTCACCAGGCTTACCAGGAATTCTTTATCCCCGCCTGCAATTTCAGCATCCAGCAATTGACTGTTGTTGCGATCGGTGGTAAATAGTTGCTGCAATCTTTGGCGGTATTCCAGCAACTTCCGGATACGTATTTTTAAGTTGGCAGTATGAAAGGGCTTTGCGATGTACGCATCCGCACCAGATTCATAGCCTTCCATGTGCTGATCTTCACTGCCCCGGGCAGACAACATAATAAATGGAATATGGCAGGTGGCTGGTGAATTTTTCATTTTATCACACAATTCCAATCCGCCCATATTAGGCATCATCACATCACAAATAACCAGGTCAGGTATTATTTTTTCCATGAGTTCCAGCGCCTTCCTTCCATCCTCGGCTTCGTACACTGTATATTCCTCTTTTAAAATATCGTTTAATAAGAACCGGATATTCGGCTCATCTTCCACCACCAGGATATTTTTCCTTTTGGTATCCTGCAAAGTTTCTATGATGGCTTTCTTATTATTTTCCACCGGCGAAAGGGTATAACCTGGTGCTGAGTAAGAAGTAATGGTCCTATATAAATATGAAGGCTGGTCGCTGATGGTATGAGTATTTTCCTGCATTATTTCTTCCGGCTGATTTATATCTAAAGGAAGGCATACATTGAAACTAATTCGTTCATTTTCACTTTTGGCCGTAATGGTTCCATTTAGCAAAGTCACCAGTTGCCTGGTAAAAGCAAGGCCAATACCAGTACCAAAGCTGTCACTACCAGCTGCATTAGGATTCACTACGTAGAACTTCTCGAACAACTTATCCAGTTTCTCAGTGGGAAGTTTAGTGCCCGAGTTTACTATGGCTATTTTAAGCTGGCTGTCCAGCTGGCTATAGTTTGCAGAAAATGTTACCTGTTCGTTTTTACCCGAATGCTTAAATGCATTCGATAGTAAGTTGAACACAATTTTCTCCAGTTTATCTTTATCCACCCAACCCATCATTTCCGGTACAATGTTTATCTCGTATTCCATTTTATTTTGTTCACTCAATGGAATAAAGGGCTCCGCCAGGTTTTGCAGCAATTCCGAAATACTTAGATAACAAAATTGATTCTTAACAAAACCTTCTTCTACTTTCCGGAACTCTAATAGTTGGTGTACCAGGTACGTTAACCTAGACGCCTGTTGGTGTATCAATGATAAAAAATAGGGCTTATCCTGTTGATCTTTATTTGCTGTTTTATGCATCGAGCGCTCGGCACTACCCATGATAAGTGTCAGGGGCGTTTGAAGTTCATGTGCAATGTTGGTAAAAAATGCAAGCCGGTTCTGGTGAATTTCCTCTTCCTTTTCACGAAGTACATGCTCTACGTTTAGCTGGTGTTTTATTTCGAGTTTGTTTTTGCGATACTGGTAAATAATGTAAGCCAGTACCGATATCAACAGTGCATATAAAGTGTAAGCCCAGTCTGTAAGCCACGGATATTGTTTCACCCTAAGCGTGGTCATCGTCATTTCCTTTGTCCACAAACCATCTCCATTGCTCCATTTTATTTTTAACGAATAATGTCCCGGCAAAATATTGCTGTACACTATTTTCCCGTTAGTACCAGTATAATGCCATGCGTTATCATAGCCTTCCAGGAACCAGGCATACTCACATTTCTCCGCATTT
>JBDSEE010000146.1:0-6650 GCA_039920245.1 Ferruginibacter sp. | reverse complement strand
TGGTAGGATATCTAGCAAATGCTGCAGTACCAAGGCTGGGCGAAATTCTGAAATGCACTTTTCTTGCTAGATATGAACACCTGAAAGTTGATAAACTTGTCGGGACAATTTTGGTTGAAAGAACATTTGACTTTATCTGTTACCTGATTTTTATAGGTATCACCATTCTTATCCAGATAAAGGCTGTGAGTGGCTATTTTAAAAAGCAACTTACAAAACTTGCCCAGTCGGAAGGAATGCCTATATGGGCAAAACTTATGATCATAATCCTGGTGCTTATTGCAGTGATCCTTTTTATAAAATGGCTGGTGAAGAAATACCCGTCTAACAAATTGATCCTGAAAATAAATAATTTCTTTAAAGGAATCGGAGCTGGCTTTACTACCATTCGAAACTTAAAACATCGCAGGCTCTTTATTTTACACACCTTATTTATCTGGTGCATGTACCTGCTGCAGATCTATATTGGTTTTTATGCCATGGAAGGCACAGCACACCTAAATTTGAAAGCAGCCTTTTCTGTGTTGTCACTGGCCACACTTGCTATGATCGCCACGCCGGGTGGTATCGGCTCTTTCCCCATTTTTGTAAGCCAGACCTTAGGCAGTATTTATTTTATTCCGTTTGCTTTAGGAAAAGCATTTGGCTGGCTCATGTGGGGTGTAAGTACAGGTATTGTAATTGTTGCAGGAATCATTGCATTGATATTACTTCCATACATGAATAAAAACAAATTATTGATTCCGGTACAGTCAGTTGATGATGAAAACAGCTATGAAAATAATTCATAATCAATTAACCCTGCACTTAAAGATTATGCCGTACCAGCCTATATTTTTGCAGAACTCTAAAGCCTAAAACTTGCATAAAAGAAAATTAATAGTCCGTGACATAAGCTGGCTGTCCTTTAATAACAGGGTTTTGCAGGAAGCTGCAGATGAAACTGTTCCATTGCCCGAGCGGATTCGTTTTATGGCCATTTTCTCAAACAATCTTGATGAATTTTTTAGGGTAAGAGTAGCCGCTTTAAAAAAAATGACAGAGCTGGGAAAGAAGGCCAACATGCACCTGGAAGCAAGACCAGAAAACATACTTGAAGAAATCCAGGAAAAAGTTATCCGGCAGCAGGCGGAATTTGAAGGGATATGGGAAAACATTTTCAGGGATCTGAAAAAACAAAATATTCACCTGGTAAATGAAAAAAAATTAAGCAAAGAACAACAGCATTTCGTGTTGGATTACTACAACGATGAAGTAAGAAGTTACATAGTTCCTTTGATGATCGAAAGTATTCATAGTTTTCCCGTGTTGAATGATAAAAGTATCTACCTGGCTTGTAAGTTATCACGCAAAGACAAATCAATGGCACATCGGTTTGCCCTGGTGTCAGTCCCGGTAAGACATTTGTCCCGTTTTTTAATCCTGCCCCAAAAAAATAATGAACAGTATATTATCCTGCTGGAAGACGTTATCCGCTTTTGTCTTCCAAATATTTTTTCATTTTTTGGGTACGATGAATTCTCTGCCCACACAATTAAACTTACACGGGATGCGGAGATAGATATTGATAACGATGTTTCCACCTCCCTGATGCAGAAAATAGAAAAAGGTCTTAAGAACCGCAAGAAAGGGAAACCTGTGCGATTCGTTTTTGATAAGAATATTGATATAACCTTGCTTACTTATCTTGTAAAAAGATTGGGACTTTCCCACCAGGAGAACCTTGTCTCTGGTGGTCGCATACACAACTTCAAAGATTTTATCAATTTCCCCGAAAGTGTTTTCTCACAAAAAAGCACCAGGAAAAAACCTTTCACCCATCCCCTGCTACGGAAGACAAATAATGTGACAGATGTAGTAATGGAAAAAGATATCATGTTGAATTTTCCATACCATTCTTATGATAGTGTAATTGACCTGTTACGGGAAGCAGCAATTCATCCACAGGTTATTAGCATTAAGATTACCTGTTACCGGTTAGCATCACGATCTAAAGTGATCAACACGTTGACGAATGCTGTCCGTAATGGCAAACAGGTAACGGTAGTGCTGGAACTAAGAGCAAGATTTGATGAAGAAGCAAACCTTGCATGGAAGTATGAACTGGAAGAGGCAGGCGTAAAAGTATTGCTGGGCGTACCTGACCTGAAAGTTCATGCAAAGCTTTGCCTTATCAAAAAAAGAGTGAACAACACAACAACGCATTATGGTTTTGTGAGCACAGGTAACCTGAATGAAAAAACAGCACTCACTTACAGTGACCATTGCCTGCTTACTTCTGATAGAAATATTATGGCTGATGTAAACCGGGTATTTACTTACCTGGAACATCCAAAAACAAGAGCCAATTACCTGAAGTCATGTAATACTTTAATGGTTAGTCCTGTTGCCATGCGCAGGCAAATACTTACTTTGATCAACCGTGAGATAAGAGCAGCAAGGCACAAAAAACCTGCAGCCATCATTTTAAAAGTAAATTCATTAAGTGATGAAATACTGATAGATCGCCTGAATTATGCAGCCAGGGCAGGTGTAGAGATAAAATTAATAATCAGGGGTATTTGTAGTATGCTGACAGAAAGTAAAAAATTCAAAACTCCCGTACAGGCTATCAGCATTGTGGATGAATACCTGGAACATGCAAGGGTTATGATCTTTTCAAATGGCGGCAAAGAAAAAGTTTTTATATCATCAGCAGACTGGATGGTAAGAAATATAGATCACCGGATAGAAGTTGCTTGTCCAATCCTTGAGCCGGCAATTAAAAAACAAATAATAGATATAATCAACATCCAGCTAAATGATAATGTAAAGGCCCGAATCCTCGATAATAACTTAGAGAATCATTATGTGAATCCAAATAATAAGGCCAAAGTGCGCTCACAAGTAGAAACATACCAGTATCTCTTTAAAAAAATAAAGGGATAATATTTGACATCTTTATATTTTTCTTTGCTATGTAAGGCAAATAACTTTCATTGCATCAAAATCTGTTTTAATCATTAAGCACTTTTATCTTGATACTCGGAGCCATAGATATTGGAAGCAACGCTGCAAGACTTCTCATAACTGATGTTACAGAACTGGAAGATGGCAAACATGTTTTCACAAAAAAAAATCTATTACGTGTACCATTAAGGCTGGGCTTTGATGTTTTTGAAAAAAAGATCATCTCTGCCGATAGAATAAACATGTTGCTTGAAACAATGCATGCCTTCAAGCACCTGATGCTTGCTTATAATGTAGAAGCAGTAAAGGCTTGCGCTACGAGTGCTATGCGTGATGCAAGCAATGCAGCAGACATAATTGATATCGTAAAAGCACAAACCGGCATTAGCATAGAAGTCATCAGTGGTGACACAGAAGCAAACCTGGTATATGAAAATCATGTGGCGGAAAATATGGATAAGGATCATAGTTATATGTACATTGATGTTGGAGGTGGCAGTACCGAAATTTCTTTCTTCAGCAGGGGAATACTTGTCTTTAAAAATTCATTCAATATTGGTACCATCAGGTTACTGAAAAACCAGGTGCAGGATGCCCAATGGGAGGAAATGAAAAATACAATTAAGGCTGTTACCAAAGGCCACCAGGATGTGATCGCCATTGGAAGCGGTGGTAATATCAATAAAGTATTTTCACTAAGTAAGAAAAAGGATGGCAAGCCTTTGCACATTGACCTTTTAAGAGATTACTACAAAGAGTTGGAATCGGTATCGCTGCGGGACAGGATACTGAGGTATGGACTAAGAGAGGACCGGGCAGATGTGATCGTTCCCGCATTATCTATCTATATTAATGCCATGCGATGGGCCAATGCACAGGAAATATATGTTCCCAAAATAGGTCTTGTTGATGGATTGGTACAACACCTCTACGAAGAAATGAAAATGAAAAAATAAATCTACTTTTACAGCCGCCTTTATATGCGGATCGTTTTATTCTAAATGCAGGGACGCTCCTTCACTATTTAAAAAACCTTCGCATGTCACTACACAAAGAAATTAAAAAGATTACCACTAACACGCTGCAGAAAATGAAAGCCAATGGAGAAAAGATCTCCATGATCACTGCTTATGACTTTTCATTTGCAAAAATATTTGATGCCGCAGGAATAGATATTATTTTAGTTGGCGACAGCGCCAGCAACGTCATGGCAGGTCATGAAACTACACTTCCCATTACATTAGACCAAATGATATATCACGCATGTTCTGTGGTGCGTGGTATCAACAGGTGTCTTGTAGTAGTAGATATGCCATTTGGCAGTTACCAGGGAAATAGTAAAGAAGCACTCAATTCAGCTATTCGTATCATGAAGGAAACTGGTGGCCATGCAATAAAGTTGGAGGGCGGAGAAGAAGTTGTTGAGTCAGTAAAAAGAATAGTAGGCACGGGCATCCCGGTTATGGGGCATCTTGGCCTTACTCCACAGAGCATTTATAAATTTGGTACTTATACGGTAAGGGCAAAAGAAGAAGAAGAAGCCAACAAATTAAAGAAAGATGCATTGCTGCTGCAGGAAGCCGGCTGTTTTGCTATAGTACTTGAAAAGATCCCTGCCACGCTTGCTGCAGAAGTTTCTGCAAGTCTTTCAATCCCTACAATAGGCATTGGTGCTGGTGGCAATTGCGACGGGCAGGTACTTGTGATGCATGATATGCTGGGGATTAACACTGAATTTAAACCACGCTTTCTACGTCAATATTTAAATATGCATGAACAAATTACCGGGGCAGTGAAGCAATATATCACTGATGTAAAGGCAAAGGATTTTCCTAATGCTACTGAGCAGTATTAAGAGATTTTTTTACACATGCATTTGTTTTCATGGCAACACCCTTGTGTCACTCCCTTCTACAGCATACATTATGTCATCATTACAAACTTATCCCATAAGATATAGTTCTTAACTTGCAGCCCATTAAATAAAATTTCTATGCAGGATTTCTTACAAGAACTTCAGATCCAGGAAATAAATACCGGCGTTTCCACTGGTGAAAAATGGTACAAGACCAAAGCCCAAAAAATGCAGTCTTTTTCCCCGGTAGATGGGCAACTGATCGCAACGGTTTCTACATCAGACAAAACTAGTTATGATGCAGTAATATCAAAAGCACTGGAAGCATTTGCAGAATGGAAACAATGGCCGGCACCAAAAAGAGGAGAAATTGTGCGCCAGGTAGGAATGGAATTAAGAAAAAATAAAATGGCACTTGGCAAACTCGTGAGCTACGAAATGGGGAAGAGCTTGCAGGAAGGCATGGGCGAAGTTCAGGAGATGATTGATATCTGTGATTTTGCGGTGGGACTTTCAAGGCAGTTGCATGGCCTTACCATGCACAGCGAACGGCCCGGCCATAGAATGTATGAACAATATCACCCCCTTGGTATTGTGGGCGTTATTTCCGCATTTAATTTCCCAGTAGCCGTCTGGAGCTGGAACGCCATGCTTGCCTGGGTATGTGGCGACGTATGTGTATGGAAGCCTAGCGAAAAAACGCCATTGTGCGGAATTGCCTGCCAGAAAATAGTACAAAAAGTTTTTAAGCAAAATAGTGTTCCTGAAGGCGTAAGTTGTTTGATAACTGGGGACAGGGCTGTGGGTGAATGGATGAGCAATGACGAAAGGATACCATTGATATCTGCTACCGGAAGTACAAGAATGGGAAAAGCAGTAGCTGCATCTGTAGCACAACGGCTTGGTAAAAGTTTATTAGAATTAGGTGGCAACAACGCTATCATCATTAGCAAGGACGCTGACCTTCCTATTGCTCTTACGGCTGCCGTGTTTGGCGCAGTAGGCACAGCAGGCCAGCGTTGCACAACTACACGCAGGCTTATCATTCATGAGCGTATCTACAATAAATTTAAAGAGCTATTGGTAAAAACATATAGCCAGTTAAAGATCGGTAATCCTTTGAGTGAGAAAAATCATGTAGGTCCGTTGATAGATAAAGATGCGGTAAGCATGTACCTGGATGCCATTGAAAAATGTAAAGGCGAGGGTGGAAATTTCATCGTGGTAGGCGGCCTGCTAAAAGGAAAAGGTTATGAAAGTGGTTGTTATGTAAAACCTTGCATTGCCGAAGCAAAAAATAGTTTTGAGATAGTACAGCATGAAACATTTGCTCCCATTCTTTATATCATGAAATATAAAACCATGGATCAGGCAATTGCGATGCAGAATGGAGTACCACAGGGTTTATCTTCTTCCGTGATAACCAATAACCTTCGGGAGGCCGAATTATTTTTATCGCAGGCCGGTAGCGATTGTGGTATTGCAAATGTGAACATTGGAACATCAGGTGCAGAAATTGGCGGAGCTTTCGGTGGTGAAAAGGAAACAGGTGGCGGAAGAGAAAGTGGTAGCGATGCCTGGAAAGTTTACATGCGCAGGCAAACCAATACAATTAATTATACTGATAAGCTCCCACTGGCACAGGGCATTCGCTTCGACCTTTAAATTTATCCCAATAAATTACCAGTGGTAAAAGCCTTAACACATTCGTGTTTATTTTCGTATTTCATAAAAGACAATTTATACTATGAACAAATTTTTTAGTTGCATTCTAATAGCATTCTTAACCAGTACCGCATCCTTCGCACAGGAGAAACAAATCAAAATAGAAAAAGAAACAGTACCA
>JBDSEE010000145.1:0-7865 GCA_039920245.1 Ferruginibacter sp. | reverse complement strand
ACAGCGTTTAGTAAAAATGAAAATGAGTTTGTTGCAATGATGGGCCAATCATTTTTCATAATTCCATAAACTACCCAGAGGCATAGCCCACACATCAGGATGATCAACATCCAGGCTGAAACATCTTCTGCTTTTTTTTCTTTAATAATTTTTAATAGTTGTGGCAATAAAGAAAATGCTGTTAAGATGCCCGCTAAAATTCCAATTATCTGTGTGAGATTCAAATTTTTTTTCTTTTGATAAATACTCACGCAAAAACGGGCCAATTTATAGAAATAAGGTCTGCTTAAGAAGTTAAGTATGATAAGAAAAAAGTATGGGTAATAGCAAGTTTGTAGAACAAAATATTAAAATGATGAAAGGCGTAAAAAACCCGCTTGGTTTTGATTTACGGATTGAAAAAAAAGATAACTTCGGCAACTTAAACTTAAAAAAATAATGGAAAAATTCTACCAGAAAATGCTTTTATCCTTCTTTACAATTGCGTCATCTTTAGTATTGATGACTGGATGCAATCAAAAGTCAGGATCGGGAGAAGAAAACGAGGAATATGACGGACCTGAACAGGCTGCATTATTCCAAATGAACAGGATTAAAGATCCTGCCACAGGCAAAGTGCCACAGGAACGACTGATGTATGCTCTGGAGCAAACAATGGCTTCCAAAAATATTGTTAGAAATTCACCATCTTCTGTTACGGCTTTAAGCTGGATTGAGCGTGGCCCAAATAGTGATGTTGTAGGCCCATCAAATGGTAATACAAGGGCAAATGGCGGAATCACATCGGGTCGTATTGATGCTATGATGGTAGATTCTTCGGATGCTACTCATAAAACGGTATGGGTTGGTGGCAGAGGCGGTGGCCTTTGGAAAACAACAGATATCACTTCTCCAACAGCAACCTGGACATTGGTAAATGATTTTTTTGCAAATATGTCAATTTCCGGGATCATTCAGGATCCAACTGATTACAATACCATGTATTTCAGCACGGGTGAATCATTTGGTGAGGGCGGAGCGTTGAGGGGCAATGGTGTTTTCAAAAGTGTGGATCATGGTGTAACGTGGACTCAACTGAGCAGTACCACAGGTAACGGTTTTTACTATTGCACAAGAATACTTTGCGATTTCCAGGGCAATATTTATGTAGGAGTACGTGGTCCGGCAGGGGGTCCTGGTATCTTCAGATCTACTAAAGCCAGCGGCGGAGCAGTGTGGACTGATATTACACCTACTGGCCTAACTAATCGTGTTTGTGATATGGAAATTACTTCTACGGGCGCACTTAGCAGGCTTCATGTAGTATTTGGTATTTTTTCAACGCAAACTTATAGGTATACTGATAATCCGGGAACCGTAACACCTGGTGCAGGTTGGGTTACACCAACGACTCCTTTCCCCTCTTTTGCTATGAGGGCAGAAATAGGGGTAAGTGGGAGTACTTTATACGCAGCACCTGCAAATGGTTCATACCAGGTACCTACTATTTATAAATCAACTGATGGTGGAGATAACTGGGTGGCTACAACCGGCCAGCCTGCTAGTGGATGGGCAAGTGGCCAGGGATGGTATGCATTAACTGTTGGAATTAATCCTTCAGATCCCAATCAGTGTATTGTTGGCGGTTTAGATAATTATAAGACAACAGATGGTGGTGCTACCTGGACTAAAATTTCAGCATGGGTAGGTACTACAGGTCAATATGTTCATGCCGATCAGCACACGATGTATTGGTATGATGGCGGAACTAAATTAATATTTGGTTGTGATGGTGGTGTGCATTTTTCTGCTGACGGTGGCGTAACAAGCAGGGATAGAAATACAGGATTAAGGTTGAAGCAATTCTATGGTGTAGCAGTACATCCTACGCAAACGAATTACTTTTTATGTGGTGCGCAGGATAATGGTACACATCAGTTGTCCAATCCGGGTTTAGGAAGTAGTGTGGAAGTAACTGGTGGTGATGGAGCAATTACTGCAATTGACCAGGATGAACCGCTTTTTCAAACAGGTGCATATGTATATAGTAATTTCAGAAGGAGCGTAAATGGAGGTGCAAACTGGAGTGGTGGCCCTTCAAATAACAACGGGCAATTTATCAATGCTTATGACATGGATAATCTTAATAACAGGGTATACGCAGGTTATTCCGCAGGAAATTATTTAAGATGGGAAGATCCTCACACAGGATTTACCTATAACCCGGTTGCCATTCCTTCCTTTGCAGGGGCATCTGTGGTTTCAGTTACAGTTTCTCCTTTTACTGCTAATCGTGTTTATTTCGGTACATCATCCGGAAGATTAGTAAAGGTTGACAATGCAGAATCTGCAATGCCAACAGATGTAAATATTGCCAGCGGAAGTATGACAGGTTATCTTAACTCCATCATTTTTGGAGCGAATGAAAATACTATGTTGGCTTGTTATTCAAACTATGGTATCAATAATATTTGGTCAACCACAGATGGTGGAACTACCTGGACATCAGTTGACGGAAACCTTCCTGACATGCCAGTTTATTGGGCAGTGTATCATCCTGAAGACAATACAAAAGTTTACCTCGCTACTGAAACCGGTGTTTGGGAAACGAGTGCATTAAGTGGTGCATCTACTGTTTGGGTTGCTAATGCAGGATTTCCAACAGTACGAACGGATATGCTTAAGTACAGAACTTCTGATCGTACAATTGCAGCTGCAACTTATGGCCGTGGATTATGGACTTCAACTATTCCGGCTGCCTGTACACCAACTGCTATTACATCTCAACCTGTAAGCTATGCCGCTTGTGCAGGCACCAATGCTACTTTCTCAGTAGTAGCAGACGGTTCTGGCCTTACATACCAGTGGCAGTTAAGTACAGATAATGGAGTTACATGGGGTCCTATCGCAGGACAAACTTCAACTACCTTATCATTTGCGTCACTACTTTCACAAAATGGATATCGTTACAGAGTTGTGGTAACAGGAACTTGTGCTCCGTTAACAGTTACTTCTAATGCAGTAACGCTTACGGTAAACCCATTGCCAGTGATTAACACCCAACCTGTAAACAGTACAGTTTGTGCTGGTACAAGCACTTCATTTACTGTCGCTGCTACTGGATCTCCACTTACCTACCAATGGCAGGTAAGTACAGATGGCGGTGTGACTTATACAAACGTTACTAATGTAGCTCCTTATAGCAACACAACAACCACTACTTTAAATATAACTAATACTCCGGCTGGCCTCAATGGCTACAGGTATAAGGCTAATGTTTCGGGTGGATGTAATCCTTTAGTATCATCTAACGGAGCGATTCTTACTGTAAATTCATCACCTGCTATTACTTCACAGCCAGCTAATACAGCGGTTTGTGCTGGTAATAATGCAAACTTCTCTGTTACAGCAACAGGTGGTGGTCTTACTTACCAATGGCAGTTGAGTACAGACAACGGTGTTACGTATAATGATATCGTTGGCCAAACCAGTTCTACATTGGCTGTTACTTCTGTAACGCTTGCAATGAACAATTACCGTTACAGGGTAAATATTTCGGGAAGCTGTCCTGCACCAATCACCTCTGCAGAAGCAATTCTTTCAGTAGGAAGTGCAGCAAGTATTACAGGACAACCTGCCAATACAACTGTTTGTGTTGGAGCAAATGCAAGCTTTAATGTAACTGCTACAGGTTCTTCGTTGACTTATCAATGGCAGCAAAGTATAGATGCAGGAGTTACCTGGACTAATGTAGTTGGACAGACTTCTTCAACATTAACGCTTACATCAGTAACTGCTTCTATGAACGGTTATCAATACAGGGTTAATGTATTTAGTTGTACTGCTACTCCAATAACTTCAAATTCAGCAACGCTTACAGTAAATACGTTAATCGCTATTAGTAGCCAACCGGTTGCTTCTACTATTTGTTCAGGAAGCAATACCAGTTTTAGTGTTACTGCATCAGGAACAGGTGCTACTTACCAGTGGCAGTTGAGCCTTGCAGGCTGTGCAGGGCCATGGGCTAATATTGTCGGTGCAACCAGCAATACATATACTATTACTGCTGCCCCAGCTTCAATGAATGGATATGGTTATAGAGTTGTGGTTAACGGTACATGCAATAGTGTTACTTCTAACTGTGCATTGCTTACGGTAAACAGTCCTGTTACTATTTCTGCACAACCGCAGAGCGTTGCTTTATGTCTGCCAGGTACTACTTCGTTTAGTATTACTGCAACAGGTACAGGCATCACATATCAATGGCAATTAAGTACGGATGCAGGTGCAACCTGGGGCAACATCGCCGGGGCAACTACTGCTACATATAATCCAGGTACATTATCTGGTTCAATGAATGGTTATCAATACAGGGTAATACTAACAGGAACTTGTACGCCAACGCTTACATCTTCTGTGGCTATTCTTACAGTGAATCTCCCTGTTGCGATCACAACGCAGCCAGTGAATACTCCAGTTTGTGTTGGGTCTAATACACAATTTACTGTTGCAGCTACAGGATCTACCATTACCTATCAATGGCAGGTTAGCATTAATGGCGGAGCATTTGCAAACCTTACTAATACTCCTCCTTATGCTGGTGTAACTACCAATACACTTACTATAAGTAATACAGCCACAAACCTGGATGGTACAAGGTACAGGGTGATCGTCTCTGGTGTTCCTTGCGGAGCAGTAACTTCAAATACGGCAACACTTACCGTAAATCAATTACCCGTTCCGGTACTTACATTGTCTTCCTACAGCAGCATCACACCGTATACACGAACAATGTTCTACACAACGGTAAGTCCTGCAGGAAACTATTCCTACCAGTGGTATAAAAATGCATTCCTGGTTCCTTCATTAACAGGGCCTGGATTCAATGCTTCTGTAGATGATTTTGGTGAATACTTTGTTGTAGTAACAGATCTTAACACAGGATGTTCTTCTGCTACTAACAAGGTTACGGTAAAAGATTCTGTTTCAAACAAAGTCTTCATTTATCCAAACCCTTCAAGCGGTATATTCCAGGTGAGGTATTACAGTGCTAACAGTACTTCCCGTACTTACACTTTGAATATTTATGACAATAAAGGTTCAAGGGTTTATTCCAAAGCTTATCCAATAAGCAGAACTTATGATAGGATGGACGTAAATCTTAAGAATGTAAGTTCAGGAGGATATTTAGTTGAAGTGAAAGATGAGTCTGGTAACAGGATGGCTACCGGCAGGGTAGTGATCAGTAAATAAAAGATTACCATATTTTAATAATGATGCCCCGGGGAAATCCGGGGCATTTTTTATTGAGTCATAAAATAGTAAATTGGGTTTGTGTAGAATTAAGGCAAAATTACATTACGTAAAAGCCTCGTGAAAGTTTCTTAAAACTTTTTAGGGATCTTGTGATGCTTCAATGAAGGATGATAGTTGTGGGATATTAAAAGATATTTTACTGTGGAGATAATATTAACTAAAATATAAAAGCATCTCTTTGCAAAGTAATAGTTCTTGTATTATTAAGTCATAAAAAAAAGATGCATTACTGAAGATGTAATTTTCACCAGGCCTTGCTCATATATCCATTGACCATTTTAATAAAATACAAATGCTTATTCTCAAAATAATCCGGGATGACAGATTTAGCGGACATGTAAACAGGCTTGAAATTATGCTCTCCGAAAACTTTGTAAGAATAGTCATTGAGATGACTCACAAAATCATTTGGATACCTGGTAAATAATCTTGCAAATAAAAAAACTGATTCAAAGCCTTTATAGGTCATATCGGATGGTACGCCCTTGTATTGCTTTGCATAAGCGTTCTTAATTATTTTACTAAAGCTGTCTGATTTGTAATTGTAATAAGCAGTCGTATAATAAATAGGAAAATCTTCAAAAGCATTTTTCTTATTTAAGCTTGCGAAACCATCCCAATTGGGCATCCCAATCAGCATAATAGGATAGGTCTTATCCAGGGCCGATGCAGCACTGGTGAGTTTAAAAGCAAAAGATTCATTAAGGCTTGCACCAATGATAACAGTATTTCTATTACTATCAAGCCTGGCTTTTATATTACTAAAATCATCGTTTACATTAATGGTTTGAATGTTAAGCAAAGGCTTTCCATCAGGTGCATTTATTTTATTGAAATATTCCTGTATCCTGTCTTCCAGGGTTCCGGTTTTTCTCACCAAAAATATTTTATCAGTACCATGGCTTTGTAACAGGAAACTGTAGATTGCTTCGCAGTGAGCTTTTAAGGTTGAATTCACGATCACTAAAAAAGGATTTTCTTTCACACCCGCATCGTTGGGATAAGTAGCAGATATAAAAGGGATATTCTTTCGTTTTGCAAAGGATGCGAGCTGTTGTACTTCCTCATCCTTTACCGAACCAATAATCAGGTTGAAGCTATCCAATTTTCCCCCTGCAATCAAGGTTTGTATATTGGCAACAGCTGCTTTTGAATCAAAAAATTGTGCGTTGATATTTCCATTCACAAGTGGTAAACTGTCCAAAGCTATTTGGGCACCCTGCACAAAATCAAGACCTGGTAATATAAACCTTGGAAATTTTTTGCCATAGGTATAAGTGGTTTCATGAAAAACAGAATCTAAATAAAGTGGGGCAAAAATGGCGACTTTATAACTGGGTAACGTATCAGATTTATTAATCGTTGGGGTAGCGCTGGCAGTTAGGAACGAAACAATAGCAATAAATATAAAACAATACCTTATTAAAAACGTCTTCATAGTTGTTTCAAATTTATTCCCATTCAATTGTTGCCGGCGGCTTGCTGCTGATATCATATACAACCCTGTTTACTCCCTGTACATTATTTATAATTTCATTAGATACAAATGCCAGGAAATCATATGGCAAATGTGCCCAGTCAGCTGTCATACCGTCCACGGATGTTACAGCTCTTAATGCAATGGTAAATTCATACGTACGTTCATCGCCCATCACACCTACACTTTTAACTGGAAGCAAAATGGCCCCTGCCTGCCATACCTTATCATATAGATCGTACTTCTTCAAAGCATTAATATATATCGAATCAGCCTCTTGCAATAACCGTACCTTATCCTCTGTAACTTCTCCTAAAATACGTATGCCAAGGCCCGGTCCGGGAAAGGGATGCCGGTTCAGCATCTGCGCAGGAATATTAAGTTCTGTTCCGATCTTTCTTACTTCGTCTTTAAATAGAAAACGTAAAGGCTCTACAAGTTTTAGTTTCATAGTTTCAGGTAGGCCACCCACATTATGATGTGATTTTATAGTGACACTTGGTCCGTGAACAGATACGGATTCAATCACATCCGGGTAAATGGTGCCCTGGCCAAGGAATTCGATACCAGTCATAGTATGAGCTTGCTGGTCAAACACGTCGATAAAACAACCGCCAATAGCTTTTCTTTTTTCTTCAGGTAATGTTTTACCGGCAAGCCTTGTGTAAAAATGTTCTCTTGCATTAACACCTTTTACATTCAGGCCAAGCTCTTTATAAATATGAAGCACTTCTTCAAATTCATCTTTTCTCAGTACTCCGTTATCAACAAAAATTCCAAACAGGTTTTCACCAATAGCTTTATGTATCAGCGTTGCGGCCACTGTGCTGTCTACGCCTCCGCTAAGTCCCATTACTACTTTACTATTCCCTAATTGTTTTTTTAATGCAGCAACAGTATCTGTTATATAATGTGCAGGGGTCCAATCCTGGCTACAGCCGCATATAGCAGTTAAAAAATTATAGATTATTTTTTTCCCTTCTGTTGAATGATATACCTCGGGATGAAACTGAAGGCCATATATTTTATTTACGGCTGCGGTTTCATTTTTAAAAGCAGCTATTGGAATACTTTCTGTTTTACCCAAAAGTTC